>NZ_JBEEAC010000019.1:0-147922 GCF_040120695.1 Plantactinospora sp. B6F1
GTCGCGATCAACGGACCCAGCTACCGACTCAAGAACCGCCTCACCGCCATCGACGGCCAAGCCAACGTCGCCTGACCTGGCCACGTTCATCCGTACCTACCTGGGGACGCACACCCGTACGCCGACACTGCCCGGCAGCGTGTCGCCCCGCTGAAGGAGCAGCGAGCCGGTGCTCGGGCTCGCCGCGCCACCGAAGATCTGCACGAGGCCGGCATCAGCCGCGCCTGCGACGTCCTGGCCCGGCGCCCCCACGGCGGCCAGCAACGTCTCTGCGGTGGCCACCTCGTCCGGGGCGGTGTTCACCAGGAACACCCGCTCGCCGAAGTAGTCGCCCTCCTCGGCTTGGCCGCCCAGCCCTTCTGAGCCCTCAGTGACTCCGTTGACTCCCCAGGCACCGCTGGCGGTCAGATGGTAGCGGTGTACCTTCCCGGCATCCGCCGACCTCCCGACATCGGCGCCCGGCTCGCCCACCAGTAGGAACGAGTCCGGCTGCCCGACCGGCGCCCCGGCGGGCCGGTAGCTGGCCACCGCCACCGACTTGCCGTAGTTCGCATTCGCGAAGCCCGCTCCGGCGGTCTTGTCCGCGAGCCACTTCGGCCGGCTGGAGACCAACTCGTGCGAATAGACCGTGATCGCTCCCGCGAACTGCGCACCGTTCGGCGTCGTCTCGCCCGGCCGGCCCACCGCGATGTGGTGCGCCGAACCGGCGACCGAGTAGCCGAACCGATCGTCGGTTTCGTTGCTGTCAGTGGATCCGGGCACCGCCTGGTCGAGCACCACGTTGGCCGCGCCGCGCAGGTAGTGGACCAAACCGGCGTCGACCGCACCGCCGAGGTCCTCCCCCGGCGCGCCGATCAGCAGGTACGGCTCACCGGAAGCAGTCCGGCCTCCGGCAACGGAGTAGCCGAACCAGTCCTCGGCCTCCGGGGCGTCCGGCACGTTCCCCACGTCCTGGTGGTAGGTCAACGACGCAGGACCCATCGTCAGCCCGGCCGGTGAGCCCAGCAGTATGTACACCGCACCCACGTCGGCCAGGTTGTTCAGGTCCTTGTACGGGACCCCGACCGCGAGGTCGGTACAACCGTCGTTGTTGGCGTCGTAGCTGGAGATCGAGGTGCCGAAGCCGTCACCGGCCTCCGCCCCGCTGGAGAGTTCCGCGTTGTCCTCGTGGAGGGTCTGCACGGTGCCGGTGCCACCGTAGCTGACGTGGATCTGCCCGGCTTTGTCGAAACCGTTCACCGTCGCCTCCGGATCGGCGATGGCGATGTCGGACACTCCGTCACCGTTGAAGTCGCTCTCCGTGCCGCCGGTGCAGCCGACCGCCGGCGGCGCCGTGACGTAGACGGTCATCTCGCAGAACGACGACCAGACGTCGCTACCGGCCACGTCATCGGCCGCCTTCACCCGCCACCGGTACGTGCCGCCCTCGACGAACGCGCCGGTCGGCACGGTCACCGAGGCCGTGGCCCCGGAAGCGACCCCGGAAAATGTCGTGCTGCCGATCGGGACGCTGGCGTTCATCGCCCACCATTCGAAGGTGACCGACATCGCCGTACCGTCGCCGTCGGAGACGGTGGCCCGCAGTTGCGGGGTGAGCGTGTTGACCAGTGGCCGGCCCGCCCCGGTCGCACAGGTCGAGGCCGGCACCGTCGCCCGGGCCGTAACCGTCGGCCAGGAGTTGTACGTGACCGACGCCTTCGGATCCTCCGCGGCGACGTCGCCCTCCCTCGACCGGAACTGCTTGAAGCCGGCCGGCACGGTCTCGTCGGTAGCCCGGATGCCCATCCCGGCCCGGGCGCTGCCGGCGGTGGCGGCCCGCTGGAAGAAGCTCTTCCCGTCGATCGTCGCCCAGGCGTCGGCACATTCGGTCGACCCGTGTGTTGCCGTCGATGTCGCCTCCCGCTGGTGCCAGGCGGGCTGGCTGTCGAATCGAGTGCTGTAGGTGGACGGGTCGGTCGACCAGATCTCCCACGAGGTGGGGGTGCAGGTGTGCGACCAGAAGTTCCACAGCGACACCGTCGCGGCGTTGATCTGTTTGCCGGCCAGCACGCTGGTGTCCCAGGTGATGAAGGAGCGGGCCAGCTCTGGTGGAGTCTCGGCCAGCAGACCGATCTGTAGGTCGTTTTGCCGATTCTGGTCGGTGTTCACCGTCTGCCGTACGTAGGTGTCGAAGGTCGTGCCGAGCGGGTTCACCGTCGGGTCGATGGTGACCGGGAACGCCGTCGAACGGTTACGCAGCCAGCCCGGGTCCGGGGTCAGGATTAGCTCGACCCGGTCGCCCCGGTCCGTCACGTCGGTGCGGACCGGCCGTGTGGAGGCGGGAGCGCGGGTGATGTCCCTTTTGGCGTCCCACATCAGCGGAGCCGGGATCCGGGCGGTGGCCGTGCCTGCCCGGTCGGTCAACGTCACGGCGCCGTCCGACTCGCGACGGAACGCCGAAACGCCGGGACCGGTCAGCGGAAACCGGACCTGCGCAACCTGCTCGATCGCTGCCCGTGTCTTGACCAGCAGGAACTGCTCGAAGCCGAGTCGGGTCGCCTCGACGACCAGATCGACGCCGGGCAGCGCGTCGACGTACGTGGCGCGTCGGCCGGCCAGCATCGGGGTCGGCAGCGCACCCGACCAGAGCATCGACACGCGGTTCTTCTCGTCCCCGATCGTGGCCAGCTCGTGTTCACCGGCACCCCGCACCCCGGCGATTCGCAGGTCGTTGGGGTGTCCCGCCGGCCGCACCGTGCCGTCAGGGCTCGGCTGGAGGGTGAGGTCGACCGGTATCCAGTCGGCACCCCGGCGGAACCGTTGCACCCCGGTGGCGATTTCGGCCCGGAACTGCCCGTCCGGCAGCGCCCACACTTCGGTGGTTTCCGATGTCAGGCTCCTGACCTGGACCGGCACGCCGGATTCCCGGGCGGCCCGCAGGGATAGGGCCTCGTCGGACTGGTTCGGCGTCCCACCGGAGACACCATCCGGACCGGCCGCGACAAGGCGGGCCGGCTCTCCCGGTACGCCGATCAGGGCAACCGCCGTGACCAGAACCAGACATGACCGTACAACCGCAGCCAGCGAGCCCGCCACGTCCATCCCCCCGCGTCGATCTGTGACGATGACGCGACTCTATGGATCTATGACAGAGAATACAAGAGCATTTACTTTCAGTGAGGCCGACACATGACCAAGGTGGACAGCTTGCTGCTCACTAATGACACTGGCGGGCGTAACGAGCCGCAGGTGCACGTCTGCGTCGGGGCCCCCGTCGGTGACCGGCTCACCCGCCGGTGGAGTTGGGATGTTCGAGCCCGACACCGATGGCCAACACTCCGTTCAGCAGGGGTTGGTACTGGTCCTCGTCGCCGACTTGATCTCGCGCCCGTCCGGCGGAATGGTCGCCACGTACCAGCGCTGGGTCGGCGGGCCGTCTGGCAGCCCGGCTTCGTACTCCGTGAACCGGGTGGGCCCGCCGTCCATCGGGCAGCCCGCCCAGTTGTCGTTGCCGAAGTCCATGCGCAGCCATGCCTCCTTTGCCCGGCTGGCATTGTGCAGTTGCGCGGTCACCCCGAGCCGCAAGCTCCCGCCGCTGCAGAACGGCGCGCTGCTCGCGGTGACGTACGGCTCGGCCTGGGCCGGGGCCTGGGTCGGCGTGGGGCGCTTGGTCGCGGTCGGCGGTCTGCTGGTGCGGGCCGGCGTGGTTCTGGCCGGGGGTCGGGCCCGGGGCGGGGTGGTCCAGACAATGGTGGGGGTCCGCACCGGTGTCGCTGGCGCCCTCCAGCAGCCGCGCACCACAGGCCGGTTCCAGGCAGTAGGCCGAGTCGCTGTCGTCCACGGTGCCGCAGGCGGGGCAGACCTTGGTGGTCATCTCGCCAGTTCCTCCTGATGATTGGGCTGGTGCGGGGCGGCAACCGGGAGGCCGGGCGCTGACAGTGGATTGTATGGACCATGGGTGCTCCCGGTGGTGGCGTCCGGACCAGCGGGCGCGGCGCCGGGAGGGGTCCCCGGCAGTCCTCGCTACAAAAGGGTGGACACCCGAGCCCAGCACCAGGAGTCGAAGATGACTGTCTCTACCACCGGAGCCGGCGTGGCCCGCACGATCTCGTGGCAGACCGGATGCGCGCTGCTCGCCGTACTGCTCTCGACCGGGTGCGGCGCACGTCGCGACGGCGCCGCACCGGAGAGCCCGGCCAGCACCACCGCGTCCCCCGTCGCCACCGCCTCGCCAAGCGCCACCCCCGCTCCTGATGCCGCCACCACCCCGGCTCCGGTCCGGATCGCCGCCGCCGCCGATGGCCGGCGCTACGCGGCCTGCGCGGACGGTACCTGCGAGGTGGCCGTCTCCAAGCCCGTCCGGATCAGGGTGGACGGCGGCACCTTCTCGGTGACCAAGGTGAAGCGGGACGTGCAGATCGACTTCAAGCTGACCATGTCGACCGGAGCCGGCGGATCCGGCACGTTGAAGAGCTGCGGGGTGACGAAGTTCTATCTCGGCGGCGGCGGAGGCGCGATCACCTGCGGCGCCGACGGCGTACCGAAGCGGCCGGCGCCGGAACGGGGAGCGCTGCTGGTGCAGTTGGCCGGCTGGACCGCCGACGGTGCCGGCGTGCTGCGCCTGGTGTCGGGTTAGGCCGCGCGGAGACGGTACCCACAATCGGGGGCGGGCGGGCGGACGGGTCCGGTGCGACAGCCGGGCCCGCCCGTCCGGTGGGGGTGTCCGGTGCTCGGACGGGCTGCCCATGGCCGGGGTGCACTGACTACAGTCGCACCATAGGCGGGCGGGTCGATGTGACTGCTCTGGGTGATCGTGTCGGCGACCGCACTACGGCGCACCACGGCACCGGGAGGGCGGGAGTTGAAGCCGCTACTGCCGTCCGACCCGGACGGTGTCGGCCCGTACCGTCTGGTGGCCCGGCTGGGCGCGGGCGGGATGGGTCTGGTCTACCTCGGACGTTCGCCCGGTGGCCGGGCGGTCGCGGTCAAGGTCGTCCGGGAACGGTTCCACAGCGACTTCGAGTTCCGGGCCCGGTTCCGGCGCGAGGTGGCCGCCGCCCGCACGGTGGCCGGCGCGTTCACCGCGTCGGTACTGGACGCCGACCCGGAGGCCGCAGCGCCGTGGCTGGCCACCGCCTACCTGCCGGGCCTGTCGCTGCGGGAGGCGGTACGGGCCGAGCGACGCCTACCACCGTCCGCGGTACGCCTGCTGGCCGCCGGACTGGCCGAGGCGCTCGTCGACATCCACCGGGCCGGCCTGGCCCACCGCGATCTGAAGCCCGGCAACGTCATGCTGACCGCCGACGGGCCACGGGTGATCGACTTCGGCATCGCCCGACCCGAGGACGCCACCGCGATCACCCAGGTCGGCTCCATCATCGGCACCCCGGGATTCATGTCGCCGGAGCAGGTCTCCGGTGGCGTGGCCGGGCCACCGGGCGACGTCTTCTCGCTCGGCGCGGTGCTGGCGTACGCGGCGACCGGTCGGGAACCGTTCGGGTCCGACGCGACCCTGGCCACCATGTACCGGGTACAGACGGCCGAGGCCGACCTCGACGGCATCGACGATCCCGCGCTGTTGGACCTGATCACGACCTGCCTGCGGGTGGTGCCCGGCGAACGCCCGCCGGCCAGGCAGCTGGTGGACCGGCTCGGCGTGCTGCCGACGGCGGTGGCGGGTACCGGATGGTTGCCCGCGCCGCTGGTCGAGGAGATCGACCGACGCACCGCCCTGGCCCGCGACCTGCTCGGCTCGTCGGGGCCCGGAGCGGCGGCCGGCCCGCCGGCCACGGCAGGTAACGGGAACTCCGCAGAGCCAGCCGAGAACACCTGCGAACCGGGCCAGGACACCCGGCCACCGGGCCAGGGCGCGCGGGAGCCGAGCCAGGAGACACGGCCACCGGGCCAGGAGACGTGGGAGCCGGGCCAGGGCGCGCGGGAGCCGGGGATTGCGGATCCCGGCACGGCAGTGGTCCCAGGTGCCGTGGTCGGGTGGGCGACGGCCGGGGCGGCGGCACCGCCGGAGCAGCCCCGCACCCCCAGCGGCAACCGGCGGCTCGACCGGCGGCACCTGCTCGGCGGTGCCGTGGGCGCCCTCGCCGTCGCCACCGGCGCCGGATTCCTGCTCCGCGAGCGGGGCTCGGACCGGGCCGCCCCGACCGGTACGCCGGACTCGTCCAGCCCCGCGCCGGGCACCACCGCCGCCCTGCCGTCGGCGGTACCCGGGTGGCGGACGAAGGTGAGCGACTACTACCCGGAGCTGTTCACCCTCGGCGGTGTGGTGCTGGCGAAGACGCGGGAACAGGAGTTGCACTCGCTGGACGCGGGTACCGGCCGGACCCGCTGGAAGCATCCCGCGACGCTGCTCGGCCTGGTCACCGGCGGCCTGGTGCTGGAGTCGCAGAGCAGCAATCCCCGGCTGACCTCCGTCGACCCCGGCTCCGGCGCCGTCCGGTGGAGCCACCGGGTCCCGTTTCCGGAGATTCCCATTTTTCCGGTGGTCGCCGGGTCGGTGCTCTGCTCCGGTCGGGGGGATCCGATCAGGGCGCGGGACGTACGGGACGGTCGGGTGCGGTGGACGGCCCGGATCGGCGAGGTCAGAAATCTCGCCTCGGGTGACGGACTGGTCGTCGCGGTGAACGACACCGAACTGATCGCCCTGGACGCGAGCACCGGGCGGACCCGATGGCGGTCTCCGGTCGACTACGCGCTCTACCTGCTGGTCGGCGAGGGACTGGTGTTCACGATCGACCGCACCCGGGCCCTGGCCGCGGTACGCGTCGACACCGGGGCGACCGCCTGGCGGATAGCGACGTTCGTCGGCAGCTCACCACCGCAACTGGGCGGCGGCACGCTCTACGCCAGCGGCGGTCTCGGCGAGGTCTTCGCGCTGGCCGCCGCGACCGGTGAGCCGCGCTGGTCCCGGAGCCTGGATGCCGACAGTGTGCTGCGGCTCTCCGGTGACACGCTCTACGTGGCAAGCACGGACCAGGTCGTGTACGCGCTGGACGCGGCCGACGGCCGGCCGCGCTGGACCTACGAGGCGAGCGTCGTCCCGCGGCCGGTCTCGGACAACAGCGGCCTGGTGAGTGCGGGCGGCGTGCTGTTCGTCGGCACCCGAGAGGGATATGTGGAAGCCCTGGTTCCGCCGACGGGAGGCGCCGGTGCGACCGCTTGAGCGGCACGATCCGCGAGTGATCGGGCAGTACCGCGTCCTCGCGCGGATCGGCGCGGGCGGGATGGCACTCGTCTACTTCGGTCGGTCGGTCGGCGGCCGGGCGGTGGCGGTGAAGGTGATGCACGCCGAATTCGCCGCCGACCCCGGGTACCGGGCACGCTTCCGAGCCGAGGTCGCCGCCACCCGGGCGGCCGGCGGCCGGTACAGCCCCGGGCTCCTGGACGCGGCACCGGACGCCCCGCGCCCCTGGATGGCGACACAGTTTCTGCCCGCGCTGTCGCTTCGGGACGCGGTACGCCGGTTCGGTCCGCTGCCCCCCGATCCGGTCTGGGCGCTCGCGGCCGGCATCGCGGAGGCGCTGGCTTCGGTCCACGCCGCCGGGATCGTGCACCTGGACCTGAAGCCGGCGAACGTGCTGCTGACCGCCGACGGCCCACGGGTGATCGACTTCGGCATCGCCGCCGCGACCGGAGCCGGCCTTCCGGCACCGGGCGGCACCCGGGCCGGCTCGTGGGGATTTCTGTCCCCGGAGCAACTCGCCGGTACGCCGGTCGGCCCGGCCAGCGACGTCTTCTCGTTCGGCGCGACGATCGCGTACGCCTGCACCGGCGCCCCGCCCGGCAGCACCGGATTGGCCGGCGTCCCCGACGACGGGTTGCGGGAGTTGCTCGCCGCGTGCCTGCATCCCGATCCCGCCGTCCGGCCCAGCCTGCCCGAGCTGACCGGTCGACTGGCCTCGACCGTCCGGGAGCGACCGGCCAGTGCCACCGAACTGCCACCGGCGGTGACGGCCGAGATCGACCTCCGGGCCAGCGAGGCGCAGAACCCGCCGCTCCCGCTGCCGCCGGAACCGCCCGTCCCGCCTCGGATGCCAGACGCGACGGTCCCGCCCCTGCCGTCAGACGCGACGGTTCCGCTCCGGCCGCCAGACGCGCCCGTCCCGCCCCGGATGCCAGACGCGACGGTCCCGCCCCGGGCGCCGGAGGTGACTTCGCCGGGACCCCGAGGCGGGCCCGATCGGCAGGTGCCGGTACGCCGACTGGGCCGGCGTGCCCTGCTGCTCTCCGCTGGGGTGCTCGCGGTGGTCGGTGCCACCGCCGGGCTGCTGGCGCTGCTCCCGGACGGGTCCGAGCCGGCGACGACGGCACCCCGGCCCAGCACGTCGCCCGTGCCACCGCTGGCCAGCACTCTCGCGGTCCGCCAGACCCGCACCCTGGAGTTCTACATTTTCGGCAGGACGACGGTGAAGTCCCTGACCACCACCGTCAACGGCGAGGCAGTGACGGTACGCGACGTGCCGCTGCCGTACCGGCGTACCGTCGAGATACCGGCGGCGCCGCAGCAGACCAGCTGGCAGATCGACTACCACATCACCACCGGCAACCTGAACTACGTGGTCCTGGTGGACGGCTTCCAGTACGCCAACGGCAACGTCTCCACCACGGGCAGGGAGACGCAGAAGTCCGCGGACGGCAAGCTCTGATCCGGGACCCCTCCCGGAGCGGATCGCCTACGGTGGCGCCGTGGCTGCGGCAGCGGAAGGAGACGGGCGGTGGCGATGTCGTTTCCCAGGTCGTCCAGCAAGGTCGGCCTGCTGCCGAGGGAGACCGGCAGCCTGGCCCGGGGGCTGCCGCCAGCCCGGCCGGAGACCCTGTTCGTGCTCGGGGTCAACGGCGGGATGAGCGTCGCCCCGGACGCCGGCTTTCCACTGGTCTTCGGACGTAACGAGCCGCAGGTGCACGTATGCGTCGGCGTCGGCGATCCCCATGTGAGCCGGCGGCACGGGATCATCACCCGGGAACACTCCCGCTGGGTGCTCAACAACATCGGCCGGCTGCCGATCCGGTTACCCGGCTCCTGCCTGGTGCTCGGCGGCGACCGGGCCGAGCTGCCGCTGGGCTACACGCCACTGTTCATCGTCGGCCCGCGCCAGGACCACCTGCTGGAGGTCCGGGTCGCC
Source organism: Plantactinospora sp. B6F1 (assembly GCF_040120695.1). Taxonomy (NCBI): domain Bacteria; kingdom Bacillati; phylum Actinomycetota; class Actinomycetes; order Micromonosporales; family Micromonosporaceae; genus Plantactinospora; species Plantactinospora sp. B6F1. Next base: position 9,117 of record NZ_JBEEAC010000019.1, read on the forward strand.
GCGTCCACCGCACAGAAGGGCGAGCCGGACGGGCACGAGGCCGAAACGCGTGACCGCGAGAAATGGCAGCTCAGCCCGGTCGAGAAGCTGGTGCTGGTCTGCCTCGGCCAGCGATACCTGCGGCACGAGCCGCAGCCACAGCCGCTGACCTGGGCCCAGGTCGCCGCCGAGCTGAGCGCGTTGCAGCCGACCGAGGACTGGAGCTGGCGACGGGCGGCCCACATCGTCGCCAAGGTCCGCACCCGGCTCAGCCGCAAGGTCTCCGGGCTCCTGGAGAAAGAGATTCCGCCACCGGTCGGCAACACCCTCAACCACAACCTGATCACGGAACTCCTGCTCACCACGACGATCACCCGCGCCGACCTGCGGCTGCTCGACGAGGAATCGGCCGAACCGGCGCCGCCCGGATGAGACCCGAGCCGGCGCCGCCCGAATGAGACCGCAGGCGGCGCCGGGAGGTCAGCTCCCGGAGCGGTACCGCCGCGCGAGGTCGACCGTGCGGCCGGCCGCCGCCACCATCGCCCGGTCGGCGAAGCGGCCGTCCGGCAGCACCACCGTGCCGGAGTCCCGGGTCTGCGCCTCGGCCACCGCGTCCAGCAGTTCCCGGGCCCGGGACACCTCCTCGGCCGAGGGCCGGAACGCCTCGACGATCACCGGTAGCTGCCGGGGGTGGATCGCGGTCCGGCCGACGAAGCCCAGCCGGCGGCCGGCCGCGCACGACTCGGCCAGCCCGGCCAGGTCGGTGACGTGGGGATAGACCGGCAGCATCGGCGGGGGCAGCCCGGCGGCCCGGGCGGCGACGACGATCCGGCCGCGTACCCAGGCGAGCCCTTCCTCGGCGGTCACCCCGAGGTCGGAGCGGAGGTCCGCCTCGCCCAGCCCGATCGAGGCGACCGCCGGATCCGCGCCGGCGATCTCGTACGCCCGCTCCACTCCCACCGCCGACTCGACCAGCGGATGCAGCGGCACCGGCACCCGGGCGGCGACCGCCCGCACCGCCTCCGGCGACTCCACTTTCGGCAGTCGCAGCCCGGCCAGCCCGGGCGCACCGGCCAGGGCGTCGAGGTCGGCGGCGACGTCCGGGCCGGTCAACTCGTTGACCCGGACGAATACCGGCACCCGATGAGGGGTGGCGACGAACTCGGCGGCGGCATCCCGGGCGTACGCCTTGCGGGCCGCCACCACCGCGTCCTCCAGGTCCACGATCACCGCGTCGGCACCGGAGTCGACCGCCTTGCCGAACCGGTCCGGCCGGTCCCCGGGCACGTACAGCAGGGTCAGCAGCATCAGATCGCTCCCGCCGCCCGCAGTTGCGCGATCTCCTCGGCCGTGAGGCCGAGCGCCGCCAACACCTCGTCGGTGTCCTGGCCGTGCGCCCGGCCGGTGTGCCGGATCCGGCCCGGGGTCGCCGACATCCGGAACGGCACGTTCTGCATCCGCACCGGCCCGAGGTCGGGATCCGGCACCGAGACCGCGGTGCCCAGCGCCGCGTACTGCGGGTCGGCCAGGATGTCGCGGACGTCGTAGACCGGCGCGACCGCCGCCTGCGCCTCCTCGAACGCCGCCACCACCTCGTCGCGGTCCCGGGCCGCCACCCAGGCCCCGACGGCGGCGTCGAGCACGTCGGCGTGCGCGGCCCGGCCGCTGCCGGTGCGAAACCACGGCTCGTCGACCAGTTCGGGGCGGCCGACCAGCCGCAGTACCCGTTCGGCGATGCTCTGCGCACTTGTCGAGACCGCCACCCAACGCCCGTCCGCACACCGGTACGTGTTCCGGGGCGCGTTGTTGTTCGACCGGTTCCCCAGCCGGGGCTGTACGTAGCCGAGCTGGTCGTACCAGGTGATCTGCGGACCGAGCATCGCCATGATCGGCTCGATGATCGCCAGGTCGACCACCTGCCCGGCCCCGGTGACGTCCCGGGCCCGCAGCGCCAGCATCACCGCGTAGGCGGTGGCCAGCGCGGTCACCGAGTCGGCCAGCCCGAACGGCGGCAGCGTCGGCGGGCCGTCCGGTTCACCGGTCGCGGCGGCAAATCCGCTCATCGCCTCGGCGAGGGTGCCGAACCCGGGCCGCCGGGCGTACGGGCCGGACTGGCCGAAGCCGCTGATCCGGGCGATCACCAGCCGGGGGTTCACCTCGTGCAGTTCGGCCGGGCCGATCCCCCAGCGTTCCAGGGTGCCGGGCCGGAAGTTCTCCACCAGCACGTCGGCGTCGGCGACGAGCCGGCGCAGCAGCTCGGCGCCGGCCGGGTCGGAGAGGTTGGCGGTGACAGTCCGCTTGTTGCGGCCGAGCACCTTCCACCAGAGCCCGACCCCGTCCTTGGCCGGCCCGTGCCCCCGGGACGGGTCCGGTTTGGCCGGGTGCTCCACCTTGACCACCTCGGCGCCGAAGTCGCCGAGGAACGCGGTGGCGAGCGGGCCGGCGAAGAGCGTGGCCAGCTCGACCACCTTCACCCCGGCCAGCGCGGCCGGGCCGGAATCCTCCGCCGTCACGGCAGGTCCTCCCATCGGATCGAACAGCGGCCTATCGGATCGAACAGCGGCCGGATCGAACAGCGGCCTATCGGATCGAACAGCGGTCACAGGTCGACGGCGCAGCGGAAGCCGATCGACTCCGATCGGGTCAGTCCGGCGCCGAGGGTGAGCAGCTTCACCGAGACCTCCGGCGGCTGCGGGCCGCCGTCGAGGTACCAGTCCGAGCCCTCGGCCCGGTACGCGGCGCCGCCCTTGAGGATCACGAACCGGGTACGCCCGTCGGTGTGCTCGCTCTCGGTCAGGTTCCAGACCAGCGGTTCGGCCCGGCGCAGCAGTCCCCGCTCGGCGGCGACCTGCCACTCGTCCTCGGTCGGCAGCCGCAACCCGGCCCAGGCCGCGTACGCCCGCGCGTCGGCCAGTTCGACGTGGCTGGCCGGCGCGTCTGCCGGACCCGGGACCCCGCCGTCCGCCCACGGCCAGCGTTCCGGTCGGACCGGGCGGTAGCCGGTGGCCCGGACGAACTCGGCGTACTCGGCGTTGCTCACCTCGCGTTCGGCGATCGCGAACCGTCCGATGTCGACGGTGCGGTGCAGGGTCACCGGCTGGTGCAGCCGGGGCGGCAGCGGCTTCCACTCGTCGACGTACGGCGCCTCGCCGTACAGCCCGGTCTCCCGCTTGCGGTAGCGGACCAGCAGCTCCCGGCGGCCGCCGTCGACTGCCCGCATCCCCTCGGGCACGTCGCCTGAGCGCGCCACCGGGGCGGGCACCCGGACCGCCGAGCGGGCCGGGAAGTTCGGGTCGCCGTCGGCGGGGGTGTGCCGGGGCAGGGCCGGCTCGTCCACGGTGGCGAGCACGGCGGCGATCCCGCCGGCCGGCAGCGCCCCGCCGACCGCCACCCGACCCGGGCCGGCCGGGGTGGGGAACAGCTCGGTGCCGGTGGTCAGCTCGTACCAGCGGTGCCCGGGACGGTCCTCGGTGACCAGCCACGGCCCGTCGTACGCACCGCCCCGGTTGGCGACCGTCCACAGCGGAGTCCCGTCGTGCTGCCAGCGCGAGGCGTACACCTCGGTGCCGGCGACGTGGTCGGCGAGCGGGGTCCAGTCCTCGGCGCGCAGCCAGGCGGCGTGACCGCGCTGCACCCGGCGCATCGCGGCCAGCACCGCCCGGTCCCGCTCGTTCCAGCCGACCCAGACGCCGAAGACGCTCTCCCAGACCAGCATCCCGGCCCCGTTGAGCCAGGCCGAGTGCAGCTCGTCGAGGTGGTCCAGGTGCCAGCGCCGGGTGTGGTGCAGCACGTGCCGCCGCTCGAACCACTTGGCCCGGAGCACCCCCGGCACCGGCGAGTCGGCGAACCACTGCGCCCAGGACATCGCGTGGTCGGCGATCCGGGCCAGCGGCACCCGCGACTCCCCCTCCAGCACGACACCCGGCCGGACCGCGTCCAGGGTCTTGCGCAGCTCGCCCGCGCCCTCCTTGAGGGTGTCCAGGAAGACCCCGTCCACCCCGAGCCAGTCGACGAGCGCGGCCACCTCGTCGGCGTCGGTGCGCCGGGCCCGGCGGGTGCCGACGTCCCACGGGTTGTAGTCGACGAAGACCCGTACGCCGCGCGCCTGGAACGCCCGCACCACCTCGGGCAGCTCCGGTACCTGCCGGTAGAAGTCGAACTGGTTGCGCTCGTCCAGCCCGATCACCGGGTACGCGTGCCAGAGCACCACCCCGTCGAAGCCGCCGAAGTCGCGCTCCGCCGCGTCGAGGAAGCCGTCGACGGTGAAGACGCCCCGGTCGGCGTCGTACAGCGTCTCGTCCCAGAGCCAGGCCAGGCAGACGGTGAAGCAGTCCCCGGCGATCTCGGCGTAGTGCCCACCGTGGTAGCCGAGCCGCTCCCGCGCCTCGGCCCGCCAGCGGGTCAGCCGGTCCCGCCAGGCCGGCCAGTCCGCCGGGTCGTCCGGTGCGGCGAAGACCTTCGCCTCGTCCAGCACCGACAGGTCGGCGCCGGCCGACAGCGGCACCGCCGTGGGCAGGTCGATCGGTCTCGGGACGTAGGGGTTGACGGTCATACCAGCTCCGGATAGCTCTGCGCGTAGAGGGCGTCGATCTCGTCCCGGGTGGGCAGCGCGGTGGCGGCGCCGGGCCGCCGCGCGCAGGCGGCACCCGCGGCGCAGGCCCAGCGCAGCGCCGCCGTCACCGCCGCCGGCTCGACCGGCCCGCGCCGCCGCGCCCAGGCCACCGCCAGCGCACCGGTGAAGGCGTCCCCTGCGGCGGTGGTGTCGACCGCCTCGACCGTCGGTGCCTCGACCAACAGCCGCAGGCCGAACCGGTCGGCGTAACGGGCGCCCCGGGCCCCCAGGGTCAGCACCACCCGGGGGACCAGCCGCAGCAGCGCGTCCAGCAGGGCGTCGACGGCGGTGTCGGCGGCGAGGCCGGCCACCATCGCCGCCTCGACCTGGTTGACCACCAGCACGTCGACCGCGTCGAGCAGCTCCGCCGGCAGCTGCCGGGCCGGCGCGGCGTTCAGCACGACCGTGGTACCGGCGTTCCGGCCCCACCGGGCGGCCTGGGCCACCACCGACAGCGGCACCTCCAGCTGGCACACCAGCACGTCCGCCGCCGCCACGACGGCCCGGTCGTCGGCGTCGAGGCTGGTCAGCTCGGCGTTCGCGCCCGGCGCCACCACGATCAGGTTCTCGGCGTCGGCGTCCACCGCGATCAGCGCCACCCCGGACGGCCCGGGCACGCTGCGCAGCCGCCGCAGGCCGATCCCCGCCTCCGCCAGGTTGGTCCGGAGCTGGTCGGCGAAGCCGTCCTGCCCGACCGCACCGACGAAGTCGCACCTGGCCCCGGCCCGGGCCGCCGCCACCGCCTGGTTGGCGCCCTTGCCACCGGGAACGGTCCGCAGCGCGTCGCCGAGCACCGTCTCGCCGGGCCGGGGCAGCGTCGGCGTCGACACCACCAGGTCCAGGTTGGCGCTGCCGACCACCACCACCCGGACGGATGCGTCCGTCATGTTCCCTCCCCATCCCGGGCCAGCCGCGCGGTGCGGGCGGCCAGCTCGGCGAACTCGACCTGCGCGAAACCGGCGATGCTGCTGTGCAGCCGGCCCCGCAACGGTCCGGTCCACTCCGCCGGCAGTCCGGCGGCACCGGTCAGCGCCCCGGTCACCGAGCCGACCGTCGCCCCGGTGGAGTCGGTGTCCCAGCCACCGCTGACCACCGCGCAGATCGACCGGACCAGGTCGCCCCGGCCGTACGCCAGGGCCGCCGCCACCAGGGCGGCGTTGTTGCGTACGTGCACCCAGTGCAGGTGGCCGTGCCGGGCGTAGAGGGTGTCGACCACCGACTCCCAGTCCGTCACGCCGGCCGCCGCCCCGGCGCCGAGCGCCCGGGCCCGGCGTACCGCCGCCGCGAAGCGGCTGTGCGGCGGCAGCACCGACTCACCGGCGTCCAGCACGGTGTCCACGTCGGAGGCGACCACGGCGGCCGAGGTCATCGCCGCTACCCAGAGCGCACCGTGCACCCCGCCCCGGACGTGGCTGACGACCGCGTCCCGGTGGGCCAGCTCGGCCGCCAGGTCCGGCCGGCCCGGGCACACCCAGCCGTACACGTCGGTGCGGATCTGGGCGCCGATCCACTCCCGGAACGGGTTGTGCCGCAACGCGGTCGCGGGTGGGGCGAGCCCGAGCAGCAGGTTCCGGTACGCCACCCGCTCGGCGGTGAAGACCCGCCCGCCGGGCAGCCAGTCCAGCCAGGCCTGGGCCACGTCGGCACTGCTGAACTCCCGGCCGTGCGTCTCCAGCACCCGCAGCGCCAGCAGCGCGAAGTTGAGGTCGTCGTCCTCGGGCATCCCGTCGATCTTCTCGGCCAGGCTGGTCGGGGCGCTGCGCCGGTTCCACGGCCAGCGGGCCGCGACCTCGGCCGGCAGCCCGACCCCGGTGAAGTAGCCGGCCAGCGGCCACCGCCCGGTCGCGGTCAGGATCTCCCGGATGCCCTGCCGGGGGATCTTCTCCACCGGCTTGCCCAGCAGGCAGCCGACCGCCCGGCCCAGCCAGCCGCCGTGCACCCGGTCCGGGTCCGGCCCCCCGGTCGGCAGCCCGTACTCCGCCGGCCAGCTCGCCCGGATCGCGGCCAGCTCGGTCGGCTCGGTCGGCGGTCCGGCCGGCGGCAGCGCGTCGCACTCGTCGAGCAGTTCCGCCGCCAGCGCCCGCAGCCGGGGGTCGGCCGGCTCCGGGGAGGCCCCGCCGACCGGTGGCAGCACCGAACCGCCGGCCGCCGTCCAGCGCTGGGCGACCGCCGAGACGTCCCGCCCCTCGTCGGCGCTGGCCGCCAGCTCGTGCGGCAGCAGGTCCTCCGGCTGTACCCAGGTGAGTCTCACCAGCGCCTCCCGACCGCCGGGCCGACCAATCGCGCCCGCATACCGGTCGTCACGACAGCCCCGCGAACCGCTCGGCCCGGCGGGCGAACCGCTCCCGGTCCCGTGCGAAGACCTCCGCCGCCACCTCGGCCAGCTCCCGGGCCGGTGCGACCAGGTCGGTCCGGGACGCCTCGGCGACCGTCGCCGACCACTGCGCCGGGACCGCGGCCGCGCCGCCGAGCGCCCCGGCGATCGCCCCGGCCATCGTCGCGGTGGAATCGGCGTCCCGACCGTAGTTGACCGCCCCGAGCACCGCCTCGCGCAGCTCCCCCCGGGCCACCACGAGCATGCCGAGAGCCACCGGCAGCTCCTCTATCGAGTGCAGCCGGCTCGGCCGCCGCGCCCCCAGTCCCGGGTTGCGGTACTCCTCCCCCACCGTGTCGTACGGGGCGACGGCGGCGCGCAGCGGCGCGATGGCGTCGGACCAGTCGGCGTACCCCTTCGCCTCCTTGACCACGGCGGCGATCGCCGCGCGGGTGCCGTCCCGGGCCAGGTCGAGCACGGCGGTCAGCACGTCGTCCACGCCCGCGCCGGGGGCCATCGCCGCCGCCACCGCCGCGGCGAGGACCGCCGCCGCCTCCCGGCCGTAGCTGTGCTGGTGCGCCCCGGCGATCTCCACCGCCTCGGCGTACGCCCCGGCCGGGTCGCCCGCGTTGACGATCCCGACCGGGGCCATGTACATCGCCGCGCCGCAGTTGACGATGTTGCCGACGCCACCCTCCCGAGGGTCGACGTGCGCGTGGTGCAGGCGGGTGACCAACCACCGCTCGGCGGCGGCGAGCCGGTGGAAGGTCACCCCTTCCCGCTCCAGGTCCGGGATGTAGACCACCCGCTCGAGCAGGTCGGGCACGAGCAGTTCCACCACGTCGTACGCGTCGAGGTGGTCGCGCTTGCGCGCATACGCCCGCACCAGCGCGTGGGTCATCAACGTGTCGTCGGTGATGTGCCCGTCGCCCTTGTGGTACGGCGCGAGTGGCCGCGCGGTGGCCCAGTCGGCGTGGAACGGGGGTGCGACGCCACGCACCCAGTCGCCGTAACGGGCCCGGATCTGCTCGGGCAACGCCGTTTCGGTGGCCCCGCCGAGGGCGTCGCCCACGGCGGCACCGACCAGGCAGCCGACCGACTTGTCGAGCAAGTGTTCCATGGTTACCTCAGGACCTGCTTCCCACCGTCGACGAGCTGCGTACCCAGCTCGTCAAGCGTGATCTTGTTGGCGAAGTACTGCTGCAGGGCCGGGGTGGCGTACTTCAGCTTCCACTCGGGATAGCCGTCGACCATCTGGAACGGCGCCACCGTCAGATCCTTGGCGCTGTCCGCCGCGACGTCCCAGCCCTGCTTGCCGCCGGTCGCCTTGACCAGCTCCTCGTTCGCCTGCTTCCCGGTCGGCACCAGCCAGTCGCCCTTGGCCAGCTCGGCCATGTTGGTCGGGTTGAGGAAGTACTCCAGGAACTGCGCCGCCTGCTTCTGGTGTGTGGAGTCGGCGGCGACCGAGAGGGTCTGCGGGTTGGCGGCCTGGTTGGCCGAGATGCCCTTGACCGGCGGGATGGTCACCCACTCGAAGCCGGCCGGCGCCTGCTCGACCATCTGCTGGCGCAGCGAGACCGAGCCGGGGATCATCGCGTACTTGCCGGCGAAGAAGCCGGGCAGGGTGTCCGCGCCGCTCATCCCGAGCGCCTCCGGCGAGGCGGTCTTGCTGGTGTAGAGCATGTCGTGGATCCGCCTCGGCACCTCCTTCTCGGCGTCGCCGATCCGCACCTCGGTCTTGCCCCCGTCGGTGTAGAAGAACTTGCCGTCGAAGTTGAGCGAGAGGTTCATCACCCGGTTGGTCGGCGACTTCAGCGCCCAGGCGACGCCGTACTTCCCGGGACCGGTCAGCTTCTGCGCGTTGGCCTGGAACTCGTCCCAGCTCCAGCCGCCGTCGGCGGGCGGCACCGTCACCCCGGCCGCGTCCAGCAGCTTCTTGTTGGCGATCACGACCTGCGACTCCAGCAGGAACGGCACTCCGGTGACCTTGCCGTCGAAGGTCGCGGTGTCCCAGATCCCCTTGTCGATCTGACCCTTGAAGTCGTCGGAGAGCAGGCCGGAGAGGTCTGCCAGGTAGCCCTGCTTGCTGAACTCGCCGATCGACGCCGCCTCGTAGTGCACGATGTCCGGGGCGTCACCACCCTCGAAGGCGGTCAGCAACTGGTCGTGTACGGAGTTCCAGTCGCCCTGGACGTACTCGACCTGGATGTCCGGGTGATCGGCGTTCCACTTGGCGACCAGATCCTTGTTGGCCTGGAGCGACTCCTTCTGCCAGGCCAGGCTGAGGAACCGCAGCTTGACCGGACCGGAGCTCTCGTCGTCTCCGCTCCCGCCGCCGCAGGCGGCGAGCGCGCCCAGTCCCACGACGCCGGCCAGCGCGGCGGCGGCGAGTCGGCGGGACACTCTTCGTCGGGAAACCCTGTCGAGCACGGGGAATACCTCCTGTTGCTGGTTGTGGTGGGGTGTGGCTATCCCTTGACGGCACCGGCGAGCGACCCGGAGGCCAGCCGGCGCTGCATGAAAGCGAAGAAGACCAGGCTGGGCAGGGTGGCCAGCAGTGAGCCTGCGGCCAGCGGCCCGAGCCGGGCGGTGCCCTCGATGCCGACGAACCGGGCCAGCGCGACCGGCAGAGTCGCCAGTTCCGGAGTCTTGATCAGCACCAGGGCGAAGAAGAACTCGTTCCAGGCGGAGATGAACGCGAAGAGCGCGGTGGCGACCAGGCCGGGCGTGAGCAACGGGAAGATCACCCGGCGCAGCGTCTGGAGCCGGTTCGCGCCGTCGACCGAGGCCGCCTCCTCCAGGTCGCGCGGGATGTTGCGGACGAAGCCCTGGAGCATCCAGAGCGCGAACGGCAGCGCCCAGACCACGTAGATCAGTACCAGCCCGGCATGTGTGTTGGCGAGCCCGACCTGGCGCAGCACGAGGAAGATCGGGATGATCAGCAGCACGAACGGGAAGAGCTGGGAGAGGAGTACCCAGCCCAGGGCGACCGTGCCCAGCCGGGTCCGGAAGCGCGCCAACGCGTACGACGCCGGAGTCGCGATCAGCACGGTGAGCAGTGCCGAGGCGAGCGAGACCTGGAGGCTGTTCCAGGCTGCCCGGCCGAGTTCCTGCTCGGTGAACGCCTGCACGAAGTTGGCCAGGGTCGGGTTCTCCGGTATCAGCGTCGGGTGCAGCCTGACCAGTTCCCGGGGTGGCTTGAACGAGGTGGAGAGGAGCCACACCAGGGGAAACGCCAGGAAGATCAGGTACCCCGAGAGGGCCAGATACTGCAGGCCCCGGCCGACCCGGCGGCGGCGCCCGGCCTGCGCCCTCGTCCCGGCCCGCTCCCTCGTCTCGGTCCGCGCCATCGTCAGTTCGCCTCCCGTAGCCGGCGCCGCAGGTACACCGCGAGCAACGCCACGACGATCACCACCATCACGTTGCCGAGCGCCGCCGCGTAGCCGTAGTTGCCGTACCGGAACGCCTCCTCGTAGGCGAAGAGCATCGGCAGCATCGTGCGACCGCCCGGCCCACCGGCGGTGAGCACGTAGACCAGGCCGAACGAGTTGAAGTTCCAGATGAAGTCCAGCGAGGTGATCGCCACGATCACCGGCATCAGCGACGGCAGCGTCACGTTGCGGAACCGCTGCCACGCGCTGGCCCCGTCCATCGCGGCCGCCTCGTGCAGCTCGCGCGGCACCCCCTGCAACCCGGCCAGGAGTACGACGGTGGTCTGCGGCATGCCGGCCCAGACCCCGACGATGATCACCGCCGGCAGCGCGGTGTTGAAGTCGCCGAGCCAGGTGGTCCGGAGCCCGTCCGCGCCGATCCGGTGCAGGAACTCGTTGAGCAGTCCGGCGTCCGGGTGGTAGACCAGCCGCCACAGGATGCCGACCACCACCGGTGGCATCGCCCAGGGCACCACGGCGAGCACCCGGGCCACGCCCCGGAACCGCAGCCGCTGGTCGAGCAGGAGCGCCAGCCCGAGGGCGAGCAGGAACTGCAGCAACGTCACCGCGAAGGCCCAGAGCAGGCCGATCCGGAACGAGTTCCAGAACAGGCTGTCTCCGAGCAGTTCCCGGTAGTTCGCGAGGCCGGTGAAGCTGACCTCGACGTTCCGGCCGGCCCGGGCATCGGTGAACCCGAGGTAGATGCCGCGCAGCAGCGGGAAGACCGACAGCGCCAGGATCGGCAGCAGCGACGGGAGCAGCAGCAGGTAGACCGTGGTCCGGTCGGACCGGCGGCGCCGGGACCTGTCGCCCTGCCCGGTCCGCTCCACGTCGGGTCGCTCGGTCAGCGTGGTCACGAGGGCACCCCCACCGGCCCACCGGCCGGCGCCGCCGGGGTCCCGGGCCGGCTCGCCGGGGCGGTCCGCGGCCGCCGGGGCGCCGCCGAACCGCCTCGGACCGGGGCGTCGACGGCTGCCGATCCGCCTCCGGTCAGGTCGTCGACGGCTGCCGATCCGCCTCGGACCGGGTGGTCGACGGCGCTGGAGGCCCGTACCACCAGGCTGGGCGCGACGTGTTCGCGCCGGGGCGGCAGGGCGGGATCGGCGATCCGCTCCAGCAGGAGTTCGGCGGCCCGGCGCCCCCGGGCCGCGGAGCCGAGCGAGACGCTGGAGAGCTGCGGAAAGGCCATCTGCGCCAGCTCGGTGTCGTCCATGCCGACCAGCGCCACGTCCTCGGGGACCCGGCGGCGGTCGGTGAGCAGCGCGTGCAGGGCACCGACCGCGATCAGGTCGTTGGCGCAGAGCAGGGCATCGGGCTCAGCCCGGGCGAACAGCCGGGTGGCCGCGTCCCGGCCGGCGGCGTACTGGAAGTCGCCGACCTCGATCAACCGCTCGTCGACCGGGATGCCGTGGCTGGCCAGCGCGGCGCGGAAGCCGGCGTCCCGGGCCGCGCCCGGCACCGTGTCCAGGGGGCCGTTGACGAAGCCGATCCGCTGCCGGCCGGCCGCGACCAGGTGGTCGACGGCGAGCGCCACGCCGGCCCGGGAGTCGGTCCGGACGTTGTCCACCGGCGCGTCGTCGGGTAACTGTCCGACCACGACGACCGGGACCGGGCTGAGCACGATCGCGTCGAGGTGGCGGTCGGTGATCCGGATCGGGGACATGATCATGCCGTCCACGTACCGGTTGGCCAGCCGCCGCAGCAGGTCGGTCTCGCTGTCGATCTCGCCGCCGGTGGCGTGCACCAGGAGTTGCCGGCCGGAGGAGGCGACGACCGCCTCGATGGCCCGCATCATCGCCACGTAGACCGGGTTGCCGATGTCGGCGACGGCGAGCGCGACCAGGCCGGTGCGCTGGGCCTGCAGGGACCGGGCGATGGCGTTCGGCACGTAGCCGACCTCGGCCGCCGCCTCGCGGACCCTGCGGACCGTCTCCGGGCTGCCGCCGATCCCGTTGAGGACGCGCGAGGCGGAAGCGATGGAGACGCCGGCCCGGGCCGCGACGGTGTGCACCGTCGGCCGGCCGTCGGCGGAGGGCTGTAAACGTTTACGACCCATGCACCGAACCTCCGCTCCGGACTTGTAAACGTTTCCGGGGAGTCTGCTCCGGTCTCGGCTGACCCGTCAAGAGCCGTTACGGAAACGTTTCGTACCTGCTCAGCGCGGTGCCGCCCCGCGGACCAGCGCCACGGGTCGGCTCCGCGGGTCGGCTCCGCCGCCCGGAAGGCTGCCGTTGCCGCCCGGGGAGGCTGCCGTGCGAAGGAGCCAGGATTTTCCGGCGACTTCCGTCGACGACATGTCGATCCGGGCGGTCGCCGTTCGTGTAGAGGTGGAGAGGCCGCCGGTGCCGTACCGGCGGCGCGAGGAGGAGGTCGCGGACCATGCAGCAGTACCTGCTCAGCATCTACCAACCCGACGGCGAGCCACCGGGCCCCGAGATCCTGGACCCGGTCATGCAGAACCTGGCGGCCCTGAACCAGGAGATGAAGGCCGCGGGCGCCTGGGTGTTCTCCGCCGGACTGCACCCGGCGAGCACCGCGACCGTGCTCCGGCCACGCGACGGCGAGATTCTGATGACCGACGGGCCGTACACCGAGGGCAAGGAGCACCTCGGCGGCTTCACCGTGATCCGCGCCCCCGACCTCGACGCCGCGTTGGAGTGGGGCGGCAAGCTGGCCCGGGCGATCGGCCTGCTGCCGATCGAGGTACGGCCACTGGCCGACGAGGCGGACAGCTGCGACCCGCCCGGTGTCTGAACCCCGGGCCCGTGCGACCGCCGCCGACGTCGAGCGGGTGTTCCGCACGGAGTACGGCCGGGCGGTCGCCGTCCTGATCCGCGTCCTCGGCGACATCGACGCCGCCGAGGACGCGGTGCAGGACGCGTTCGCCACCGCGATCCGGCGGTGGCCGGTCGACGGCACACCGCCGAGCCCGGCCGGATGGATCATCTCCACCGCCCGGAACCGGGCGATAGACCTGATCCGCCGCGAGTCCACCCGGGCGGACCGGCACGCCCAGGCCGCCCTGTTGCACACCCCCGACGAACCGGCAGGGCAGGCCGGGAGCGGGCCGGACGAGGAGGGTCCCGTGCGGGACGAGCGGCTACGCCTGATCTTCACCTGCTGCCATCCGGCCCTCGCCCCCGCCGCCCGGGTCGCGCTGACCCTGCGCCTGTTGGGCGGACTGACCACCGCACAGATCGCACACGCCTTCCTGGTTCCCGAGCCGACCATGGCCCAGCGGCTGGTACGCGCCAAGGGCAAGATCCGGGCCGCCCGGATCCCGTACCGGGTGCCGGCCGAGGCCGACCTGCCGGACCGGCTCCAGGCCGTACTCGCCGTGCTGTACCTGGTGTTCAACGAGGGCTACACCGCCAGCTCGGGCGACCGGCTCGGCCGGCCGGACCTCGCCGTCGAGGCGATCCGGCTCGCCCGGCTGCTCGCCGACCTCATGCCCGACGAACCGGAGGTGCTGGGGCTGCTCGCCCTGATGCTGCTGGTCGAGGCGCGCCGGCCCAGCCGCTGTGATCCGGAGGGCGGACTGGTGCTCCTGGCCGAGCAGGACCGTGCCCGCTGGGACCGGCGGCTCGTCGCCGAGGGCCAGGCGCTGGTCCGGCGTTGTCTCCGGCGCGACCGGCCGGGGCCGTACCAGATCCAGGCGGCGATCAACGCGGTGCACGCCGACGCGGCAACCGCGGCCGAGACGGACTGGGCGCAGATCCTGACGCTCTACGACCACCTGCTGGCGCTCGCCCCGAGCCCGGTCGTGGCGCTGAACCGCGCGGTCGCGGTCGCCGAGGTCGCCGGGCCGGCCATCGCGCTGGCCCTGGTCGACGACCTCGACCTCGGCAACTACCACGTGTTCCACGCCGTCCGGGCCGACCTGCTGCGCCGGCTCGGCCGCACCGCCGAGGCCGCCCTCGGCTACGACGCGGCCATCGCGCTGACCGGCAACGCGGTCGAGCAGGACTTCCTGCGCCGCAGCCGCCGGGCGCTGACCGGCACCGACTGACCCGGCCCACCGAACGTCGAAGCGGCGGCGTCAGCCCGTCGGGGCGGGCATCGCCCCCGGGCGACGGAGGTCGTCGACCTCCACCACCTCGCGGCCGAGCGGCCAGAACGCCGCCGGGACCAGCTTGAAGTTGGCGATGCCGAACGGGATTCCGATGATCGTGACGCAGAGCGCGACCCCGGCGACGATGTGCGCCAGCGCGAGCCACCAGCCGGCGAGTACCACCCAGAGCACGTTCGCCAGCCCGGAACCGAGCCCGGCACCGGGCTTCGCCACCAGGGTCCGGCCGAACGGCCAGAGCGAGTAGTAGGCCAGCCGCAGCGCGGCGACTCCGAACGGAATGGTCACGACCAGCACGAAGCAGATCAGGGCCGCGATCCCGTAGCCGATGGCGAGGGCGATGCCGCTGCCGAAGACCAGCCAGAGCAGGTTGAGGACGAAACGCACCATGCTCCCATCGTGCGCCCTCCGATCAACTCGTACGCCCTCCGGTCGACTCGTACGCTCTCGGGTCACTGCGCCGGCACGTAGAGGGCGTCGATCTCGGCCCGCAGCGGCAGCGCGACGGAGGCACCGAGCCGGCGGGCACAGGCGGCGCCGGCCGCGCTCGCCCAGCGGACCGCGTCGACCAGCTCCCTGCCCTCGCCCCAGGCCACCGCCAGCGCGCCGGTGAAGGCGTCCCCGGCGGCCGTGGAGTCGACCAGGTCCACCGTGACCGCGGGCACGTGCACGGCGGTACCGTCGCGGTCGCCGTACCAGGCGCCGTGCCGGCCCAGCGTCAACACCGCGCGGGGCACCACGGCGAGCAGCGCCGCCGGGTTCTCCTGCCCGCAGCCGGTGATCGCCCGCGCCTCCGCCTCGTTGACCACCAGCAGGTCGACCGAGTCGAGCAGCTCGACCGGTACCGGCTGGGCGGGCGCCGCGTTCAGCACCACCCGGGTCCCGGCGGACCGGGCCGCCCGAGCCGCCCGGGTCACCGTGTCGACAGGGATCTCCAACTGCGCGACCAGCACGTCCGCCTCGCGTACGGCCGTCAGCTCGCCCTCGGTGAGTCCGGTAAACGCCGAGTTCGCGGCCGGGGTGACCACGATCGTGTTCTCCCCCTCGGCGTCGACGGTGACCACCGCCACCCCGGATGCGCCGTAGACCACCCGGACCCGTTCGGTGTCCACCCCGGCGGCCGAGATCCGGGCCTTGAGCGTCACACCGAACGAGTCGGAGCCGATCGCCCCGAGCAGTGCGGCGTCGGCGCCGGCCCGGGCGGCCGCGATCGCCTGGTTGGCGCCCTTGCCGCCGGCCACCATCACGAAGTCGGTGCCGAAGACGGCCTCCCCGGGTTTCGGCAGGGCGTCGGTGGTGACCATCAGGTCCATGTTGGCGCTGCCCATGACTACGACCCGCGGCCGGCTCACCGGCGGCACCTCCCGTTTCGGCGACCGCCCGGGTGAACCCCTTTCCGCCCCCGACCGGTCCGTCGTGGCCGGGGACAGGGGTCGAGGGGCGGCCCGGGCAGCTCAGGCGGAAAGGGGTTCAGTCTAGAGCCGGCCGTTGTCGGTGTCGTCTGGCAGGCTGCCAGACATGGGACAGATGCCGATCGGAGTGATGTACCGGTGCGACACCGCCCCGGAGCAGCTTCCGGCGTACGCCCGGCTGGTGGAGCGGCTGGGCTACGACGAGCTGTGGGTGGTCGAGGACTGCTTCTACGGCGGGGCGGTCTCCAGCGCCGCCGTCGCCGCGGCGGTGACCGACCGGCTCAGGATCGGCATCGGCATCCTGCCGGCGGCGTTCCGGAATCCCGCGCTGGCCGCCATGGAGCTGGCCAACCTCGCCCGGCTCTTCCCCGGCCGGATCCTGCCCGGGTTCGGGCACGGGGTGCCGGAGTGGGTCCGGCAGGTCGGTGCCGGGCACCCCTCCCCGCTGGCGGTCCTCGGGGAGACCGTCGCGGTGGTACGCGCCCTGCTGGCCGGGGAACGGGTCACCGTCGCCGGTCGGCACGCCCGACTGCGCGAGGTGGCGTTGGACTTCCCGCCGGAGCAGCCGCCCCCGGTCTCGACCGGCGTACGGGCCGAGAAGTCGCTGCGGCTCTCCGGCCGGGTGGCGGACGGGACGATCCTGGCCGAGGGAGCCAGCCCGGCGTACGTGCGTTGGGCGCGGAAGTTGATCGACGAGGGTCGCCGGGAGGCCGGTCGTACCGACGACCACCGGCTCACCGTCTACGCCCACCTGGACTTCGACGAGGGCCGGGCAAGCGCCCGCCGGGAGTTCGCCGCCCAACTCGCCGGCGGCTGGGTGCTTCCACCGGCCGACGCCGACCTGGCCGACGAGATCACCGGCATGCTGGCCGGGTCGTCCGGCGTCGAGACGCTGGCGGCGGCCCTGCCCGAGCACTACCTCGACCGGTTCACCACGGCCGGCGGCGTCGCGCAGTGCACGACGGCGGTGACCCGGCTCCGGGAGGCGAGCGCGGACGCCGTGGTCTTCGTCCCGCCCCGCGACGCCCAGTCGGCGGTCGCCCAGGTCACCCTGGCCGCCGAGACGCTGCTTCCGGCGATCCACGCCGCCACCGCCCGCTGACCGACACCCACCCGCCGATCCGCCGCCATCCACCTGGACACCAGATACGTAAAGCGTGTGCCGTGACGCCTCTGCCGTCCAGGTGACGGGCCGACCCCACCCGACGACAGCCAGCCCGCCCACGCCAGCAGCCGACGACGACGGGCGGGCCGGCGACGGGCGGGCGGGCACCGCGTGCGACAGCGAGCGGGTCGGCAGGGCGAGCGGTGGCGGGCGGGTGCTCAGGCGGCGCGGGCGGTGAAGCGGTCGCCGGAGAACTCCACCACCAGCGGCACCCCGAAGGTCTTGGAGAGGTACTCGCCGGTGACCGTGTCCGCCAGCGGTCCCTGCGCCACGATGCCGCCCTCGCGGAGCAGCATGGCGTGGGTGAAGCCCGGCGGGATCTCCTCCACGTGGTGTGTCACCATCACCATCGCCGGTGCGTCGGGGTCGTGGGCCAGATCCGCGAGCCGGGCCACCAGGTCCTCCCGGCCACCGAGGTCCAGCCCGGCCGCCGGCTCGTCGAGCAGCAGCAGCTCCGGGTCGGTCATCAGCGCGCGGGCGATCTGGGTCCGCTTCCGCTCGCCCTCGGAGAGGGTCCCGTAGGTGCGGTCGGCCAGCGGCAGCACGCCGAACTGGTCGAGCAGGGCGTTGGCCCGCGCTTCGTCCAGTTCGTCGTACCGTTCGCGCCAGCGGCCCACCACCGACCAGGCGGCGGTCAGCACCACGTCCCGGACCCGCTCCTCGGCCGGGACCCGCTCGGCCAGCCCCGCCGTGGTCAGCCCGATCCGGGTACGCAGCTCGGCCAGGTCGGTGCGGCCGATCCGCTCGCCGAGCGCGTGCACCAGGCCGGTGGTCGGGTGCATCCGCCCGGCCGCCAGGTTGAGCAGTGTCGTCTTGCCCGCGCCGTTGGGGCCGAGGACCACCCAGCGCTCGTTCGGCCACACCCGCCACGTCACGTCACGCAGCAGTGGGGTGCCGGAGCGCAGTACGCCGACCCCGTGGAAGTCGATCACCACGTCCGGGGGTACCGGTGCCGGGGAGCCGGCGTCGGCAGGGACGGAAACCGGATCATCACGCACCCGACCATCCAACCACGCAGCACCGCTCCCCCCGCGACCAGCGTCCGGGCCGTAGGGTGAGGCGCCGTGTCGTACGTCACGTTGCCCGGAGGTGAGGCGTGCCGGCGGTGTCGTACTCGATCCTCTGGCCGACCGTGCTGCTCGGGCTGACGGTGCTGGTCGTCGGCGGCGCGTTCGCCACCTTCCGCCGCCGCGACCTGGCCTGAGTGGTTGGTAAGGAAGGGCCCCCGCTGCAACGGAAAACGACAAGCGGGGGCCCTTCCTTACATGTCAGACCCGGCTGACTCGGATGGCGTCGGCGATGATCAGGCCGGTGCCGCCGGTCCACCGGCTCACCGCCACCTTGTTCCCGTCACCGGCGGCGAGGGTGAAGGTGCCGAGAGTCCGCCACACGCCACCGCCGGAGCGCTGGTCGACGTAGACGGTCTGGTTACCGGTGGTGGTGGCGATGATGTACGGCGCCGAGCTGTTGTATCCGGGGTCGGCCGGGTACCAGGCGTCCACCCGGTAGCTGCCGGTCTCCGGGATGTTCACCTTGTACCAGGCCGGGTCGCTCGACTCGACCGGGTTCGCGAACCGGTAGTCCGCGCCCTGCTTCTGCCCGGAGTACGACGAGGTGCCCCAGTTGGCGCTCGCGGTGAACCGGTCGGCGGCGGAGTTGTCGACCGTCTGCGACCAGCCGCTGGGCGGGGTGGTCGAGCCGGTGACGAGCTCCATGTAGTAGGTCCAGTTCCAGTGCGGCCCCGGGTCGGTGTGGGTGGCGCCGGGGACCTGGTTGTGCCCGATGATCCGGGTCCGGGTCTTCGGGATGCCGTACCGGTCGCAGAGGTGCCGGGTCAGCGCGGCCGAGGAGCGGTACATGGCGTCGGTGAACCAGGATGCCTGGCTGACGTACCCCTCGTGCTCGATGCCGATCGACTGGGTGTTGTAGGTCCAGTTGCCGGCGTGCCAGGCGATGTCCTTCTCCCGTACCGACTGGGTCACCGCACCGTCCGAGGAGCGGATCGTGTAGTGGGCGCTGACCTGCGAGGCCGGGTTCTGGAACCAGCTGATCGCGCCGGCATACGACCCCTGGGTCACGTGGATCACCACGTAGTTGATCGGGTACGACGACTCGCGGCTCGACGCGGTGTAGTTGGCCGAGTGGGCGGGCGCCCAGGCCGCCGGCCCGTAGTCGGTGCTCATGATGCCCATCCCGTCGGTGCTGCCGACCGGGGCCACGTCGCGCAGGGCTCCCCGGTCCGGGGCGACCTTGCGGGCGGGTACCCGTACCGGCCCTTCGGCGGTGGCGGCGTCGAGGCCGGAGCCGAGCAGGTCGTAGACGGTGTCGGCGTAGAGCCGGGCGACGGCCGGGGTGCTGGCGCCGCCGTACCGCACGACGGTGCCGTACCAGCGGTCGACGTCGCGGCGCTGTGCGGCGGTGAGTCCGGCGGCGTCGGCGTACGACCGCAGCACCGCTGCCGCACCGGCGACGTTGGCGGCGGAGTCGGTACGCAGGGCGTCCCGGTCCAGGCCGGTCAGTGCGGCGGCCTCGTCCAGGGTGCGCAGCTTCGGGTTGCTGGTCAGGTGCATGACGCCGTAGCCGCCGGAGGCGCTTGGCGCGCCCGCGTGCCCGTCGAGGTGCGTCTCGGCGTAGCCGAGCGCCACGAGCAGGTCACGGGGTACGTCGTACCTGGCTGCCGCCGCGTCGAAGGCGGCGGCCAGCGATCCGTTCACCGCGGCCGGGGCGGGCGCGGCCGGCCGGTCGACGGGTGCGGATGGTCCGGCCAGCGCGGGCTGGCCGGTGAGGCCGATGGCGAGGGACGCGATCAGGGTGGCGCCGAGCAGGTGGCTCGGACGCGATTGGGGGTTCCGAACGGTCACCGTCACTCCTCCCCGGAGAAGGGACGTCCCGAGGGTCGGGACGCCGGGTGGCCGTACCGTATAGCCTTACTTCTGTCTATGTCGAGACCTTGCACCCAACTCCTGGCTCATGAAAAATATCTACATGTCAGCGCGACGGGTGCGCCCGGCCGGCACCCACGGGTGCGGCAGTTCGGTCGGGCGGGGAGCCGGCCACCTCGTCGCGGACGGCGCCGAGGGCCAGCAGTCAGCCGAGCGTGGAGCCGCACACCTCGTCGCCGCCGAAGTCGAGGATCACGAAGTCGAGGATCACCGGTCAGCCGAGCGTGGAGCCGAACACCTCGTCGCGGACGGCGTCGAGGGCCACCCGGAGGGCGCCGCGCAGCACCGGCTCGTCGGTCAGCTCGGTGGGTACGACCCTGGGGGTGACCAGGGTGATCGCGGCGACCTCGTGCTGCACCCGCTCGGCCAGCGCGGTGCCGCCGGCCTGGCCGACCTCACCGGCCAGCACCACCAGCGGCGGGTCGAGCACCACGCAACTGCTCGCCACCCCGAGCGCGAGGCGCCGGGCGACCTCGTCGAGCACCGGCCCACCCTCGGTACCGGCCGCGATGGCGGCCCGGATCGCGTCCGCCGCCGAGCCGGCCCGGAAGCCGTGCTCGCGGGCCACCGCGCGGACCGCGTCGGAGCCGGCGAGCTGGCCGAAGGCCGGTTTCGCCCGCCGGGAGGCGTCCCGGGGAATGGGCGCGCCGGGCACCGGCAGGTAGCCGATCTCGCCGGCCGCGCCGGTGCTGCCGTGGTGCAGCCGGCCGTTCAGCACGATGGCCAGACCGACGCCGACGCCGAGCCAGACCAGCACGAAGTCGTCCACCCCGCGCGCCGCACCGGACTCCGACTCGGCCACCGCGGCCAGGTTCACGTCGTTCTCGAAGACCACCGGGGTGTCCAGATCCTCGCGGAGCGCGGCGAGCAGGCCCCGGTGCCAGCGGGGCAGGTTGAACGCGAAGGTGATGTCCCCGGTGGCCGGGTCGACCAGGCCGGGCGTGCCGAGCACCACCCGGCGTACGGACGACAGCTCGGCCCCGGCGTCGCTCGCCGCCTGCACCACCGCGTTGTGCACCACACCCACCGGGTCGTCGGTGTCCCGGGTGGACTGCTCGACCCGGCCGATCACCTCGCCGGTGATGTCGGCGCAGGCCGCCACCACCCGGTCCGGCCCGACGTCGACGCCGACCACGTGCGCGGTTCCCGGCCGGACGGCGTAGAGCTGCGCGTTCGGGCCGCGACCGCCGGCCTGCTCGCCGACCCGGCTGACCAGCCCGCGCTCCTCCAGGCGTTCCACGAGCTGGGACGCGGTGACCTTGGACAACCCGGTCAGCTCGCCCAGCTGCGCGCGGGTGAGCGGCCCGCGCGAGAGCAGCAGCTCCAGTGCGGCCCGGTCGTTGAGCGCGCGGAGCAGCCGGGGTGTACCAGGTAGCCGGGTCGTCGCCATGCGGTGTCCCTCGTTGTTTAAGAAGCTTTCTTAATAGCTAGGCTAGCCTTCGTGGGAGTAGCCGTAGCGTAATGGCCCGGTACGGCCGGAGCGTTAAGCCGATCCGGTAGCGCTCGGCCGCGAGATGGTCCACCCGGGTGCGACACTCGGAGCCGGGAAAGGGCCGAAGGGGGAGGAACGTGCCGACCGATCCAGGAATCCGGCGCCTGGCGCTGGGCACACTGCTCGCCGCCTTCCCCGGCACCAGCCCGCCCGGCTGGGCGCTCGACCTGCTCGCCGACGGGCTGGCCGGGCACACCCTGTTCGGCCGGAACATCGCGCACCCCGACCAGGTCGCCGCCACCACGGCCGCGCTGCGCCAGGCCCGGCCGGACGTACTCATCGCGATCGACGAGGAGGGGGGCGACGTCACCCGGCTCGCGCACGCCACCGGCAGCCCCTACCCGGGCAACGCCGCGCTCGGCGCGGTGCACGACGTCGGGCTGACCGAGCGGGTCTACCACGCGATCGGCAACGACCTCGCGGCGGTCGGGGTCAACCTCAACCTCGCGCCCACCGTCGACGTCAACACCGCCGACGACAACCCGATCATCGGCACCCGGGCGTTCGGCGCCGACCCGGCCCGGGTCGCCACGCACGCCGCCGCCGCGGTCACCGGGCTACAGTCCGCCGGGGTCGCCGCCTGCGCCAAGCACTTCCCCGGGCACGGTGCCACGGTCGCCGACTCGCACCTCGAACTGCCCACCGTGGACGTACCGGTCGAGCTGCTCCGGGCCCGCGACCTGCCACCCTTCGCGGCGGTGGTCGCCGCGGGCACCAGGGCGATCATGACCGCGCACATCCGGGTGCCGGCGCTCACCGGCGACGACCCGGCGACGTTCAGCCCCGCCGTGCTGGGCGACCTGCTCCGGGGCGAGTACGGCTTCACCGGCGCGGTGCTGACCGACGCGCTGGAGATGCGTGGCGCGGCGGTGGCCGCCGGTGGCGTCGGGCCGGGCGCGGTCCGGGCGCTGGCCGCCGGGGCCGACCTGCTCTGCATCGGCGCGCAGGTCGACGCCGAGCTGGTCGAGCTGGTGGTCACCGAGATCGTCGCCGCATTGGCTGACGGCCGCCTCGACCGGGGCCGGGTCGAGCAGGCCGCCGAGCGGACCGCCGTGCTCGCCGCGTGGACCGGGGCCGCCGCGCCGGTCCGGGCCGCCGGAACAGACCTCGGGTACGCCGCCGCGCGCCGCGCCGTCCGAGTCGAGGGCAGCCTCGACGGGCTCGGCACACCGCTGGTGGTACAGCTCTTCGCCGCCTCCACGATCGCCGAGGGGCGGGTGCCGTGGGGTCTCGAGCCACACCTGGGCGGCACCGAACAGCTCGGGGTCGTCGCCGCCGAGACGGACGCGGCCGCCCTTCGGAAACGGGCCGCCGGACGGCCGATCGTCGTGGTCGGCCGGCACCTGCACCGGCTGCCCGGCGGCCCCGAACTGGTCGAGGCGCTGGCCGGCAGCCACCCGGTGACCGTGGTCGAGATGGGCTGGCCCTCCGGCTGGCGCCCGGCCGGGGTACGCGCCTTCGTCACCACGTACGGCGCCAGCCACGCCAACGGCCGCGCCGCCGCCGAGGCCCTGCACCTGACCCACTGACCGGCACGACCCACTGACAGGCACGCTCCGCTGACCGGCACGCTCCACTGACCGGCACGACGCACTGACCGGCCCGCTCCGGTCGGCCCTGCGATGAGGGCATA
Organism: Plantactinospora sp. B6F1; assembly: GCF_040120695.1. Lineage (NCBI taxonomy): Bacteria > Bacillati > Actinomycetota > Actinomycetes > Micromonosporales > Micromonosporaceae > Plantactinospora > Plantactinospora sp. B6F1. The sequence goes on from NZ_JBEEAC010000019.1 coordinate 32,166, forward strand.
CCTTGATCCCTACCAGGTCAAGTCCGCCGAACGGCCAGTTCGGACGAGGCCGCCGCAGGCTTGTAGAAGTTCGAGACGAATACGTAGCGTTACCGATACTGCGAACGACGTCACCACCTGGACCTCGGCCTGGGAGAGGACGCGGACCGTGGACCCCGGCGCGGGTCCACGGTCCGCGGACCACCCGCACGTTCCACGCTCCGCGGCTGACCCGCACGCGTGGCGCCAGGGCGACCGGCTGTTCCGGGCGGCGTCGCCAGCGCTTCGCATCGACGCCAAACCGTGGCGCGGAGGGGCGCTCCTGATTGGACCGCTCCGGTCACGACTCCGCCGGCTCGCCCCCCGCTCCGGTCACGGTCCCGCCGGCTCGCCCTCCCGCTCCAGTCCGTATGCGGACCAGCCCCGGTCGTCGAATCCGGCGGCCTCGGCGACCCGGGCCGACGCGAGGTTGTCGGGGTCGTGCAGATATGTCGGCACCGCGCCCTCGTCCAGGACCCGCCGGGCCGCCTGCGCGACCAGCCGACGGGCCAGTCCCCGGCCCCGGCCCGCCGGCTCGGTGCCGACGGCGATCTCGTGCCCGTAGCCGTCGTGCCGTTTGATGCCCACCCCGGCGAGGTAGCCGCCGTAGGAGTCCCGCACCACCAGCACCTCGCCGCCGAACGGCCGAAGCCACGGTGGCACGACCGGGTCGGCGGCGTCGACCCACTCACCGCCGTCCGGTAGCGGCGCCGGGGCGAGCGTGTAGCGGAACACCGCCCGGTAGCCCGCCCAGCCGGGCAGGCCGACCACGGCGGGCAGGTCGGCCAGCAGCGCCGCGATCGGCCGGCGTCCGAGCGCGCGTACGGCGGCGACCCGGGCCGGCGGCACCGAGAGTACGACCCCGAGCTGGTTGCCGACCCCGATCACCGGATGCCGCTCACCGTCCCAGCCCGGTTGGACCCGGCGCTCCGAGCCGACCACGTCCAGCGACCCTCCGGCCGGCCACTGGCCCAGCCAGGTCACCAGATGGTGATGCAGCCGCTGGTCGAGCATCCACCCGCCCCCGATCAACCGCCGGCCCGACAGGCCCGCCCCGGACAACCCGGTCGACGAAGATTATCAATGGCGGCCCGCCGACTCCCGTCACCAGGGTGAGCGGCGGTGGCGGCGGTGGCGACAGACCGACCGACCGGAGTGGACACACCGGGACGGCATACTGTCCCCGACAATCTCCGAGTCCGCAGGCCAACCCACCCAGGACTGTCCCAAAAAGGTGATCTTCGTTCAAACCGGGGGTTGAGGCATCACACCGGGCGCTGCTAGCGTGCGCCGGTACTCAAAGATCGTGGATGCGGCTCAACGGCGCCCACGACGCCAGAACCTGGCGAGTAATCGATCATTCGGCCTTCGACCGGCACGGGACGGTGTAATGGGCTTTCGTGCTTCGAGCCTGCGTACCAAGGTTGTCGCCCTGCTGGTCACCCTGACCGCGCTATGGGCGTTCGGCGCGTGGGTCACCCTCCGGGATGGATTGAACCTGGTCTGGGTGCAGACCCTGGAGGCTCAGGTGTACGCGCCGAGCGAACCGCTGGTGCTGAACCTGCAGAACGAGCGACGGGTCTCGCTGGCCTACCTGGGCGCACCGGAGGCACCGCCCCGGGAGCAACTGGAGGCGGAGCGCCGGAAGGTACTCGCGGACGTGGCGATCTTCCGTGCCAACGCCCAGGGCTGGTTCGCCGAGCTGGCGGCGCGGCCGGAACTCGAACAACGGATCGAGGAGGCGCTGGCCAAGCTCGACGGGCTGGCCACGGTCCGGGAGGCGGTGGACGGCCGCCGCATCGAGCGGCTGGCCGCCGGGCAGGCGTACACCGAGACGATCGGGGCGATCTTCCGGATCTACGGCTCGCTGGGCAACCTCGACGCCGGTGACATCGACCGCCGGGTCGAGAACCTGATCCGGTTCACCAGGTCCCGCGAGGTGGCCTCCCAGGTCGACGCGCTGCTGACCGGCGCCTACGCCGCCAGGCGGATCAGTCCTGCCGAGCACGCCCGGGTGATCCAGCTGATCGGCGCCGAGCGGATGATGGCGGACGAGGCAATGGCCGAACTGCCCCGGGCCGACCAGGAGCGCTACCGCCGGGCGCTCCAGCAGGGGCCGCTTGCCCGGCTGCGCGCGGCCGAGGACCGGATCGTCCGGGATGGGCGCGTGAACGGCCGCCCGGCGGTCCCGGCGGACGAGTGGCGCGGCACCATCGATCCCGGCCTGGAGGAACTGCTCCGGTTGCAGGTGGCCGGCGGCGACGAGGTGGTCAAGGCCGCCACCCCCGGCGCCATCGGCACCATCGTACGAGTGTTGATCATGGCCATCCTCGGCCTCGTCGCCGTCGTCATCTGCGTGAACACCGCGCGGTCGATGGTGCGCCAACTCGAACGGCTCCGCCTGGCGGCACTCAAGCTCGCCAACGAGCGGCTGCCGGACCTGGTCGGTCGGCTCGGCCGGGGCGAGACGGTCGACGTCAGCGCGGACGCCCCACCGCTGGAGGCCGGTCCCGACGAGATCGGGCAGGTGGCCCGGGCGTTCAACGTCGCCCAGGAGACCGCCGTCCGGACCGCGGTGGAACAGGCCGAACTGCGCCGCAGCGTCCGGGACATCTTCCTCAGCCTGGCCCGGCGTACCCAGGCGCTGATCCACCGGCAGCTCACCCTGCTGGACGCGATGGAGCGCCGGGAGAACGACCCGGAGGAGCTGGAGGACCTGTTCCGGGTCGACCACCTCGCCACCCGGATGCGACGCAACGCGGAGAACCTGATCGTGCTCTCCGGCTCGACCCCGGGCCGGGCCTGGCGACGGAACGTCCCGATGATCGACGTACTGCGGGGGGCGGTCGCCGAGGTCGAGGACTACGCCCGGGTCACCGTGCTGCCGGTCGGCGCGGTGGACCTCGCCGGCCGGGCGGTCGGTGACGTCATCCACCTGATCGCGGAGCTGGTCGAGAACGCGCTCTCCTTCTCTCCCCCGCACACCGGAGTGCAGGTCAGCGGTCAACTCGTCGCCAACGGCTACGCGGTGGAGATCGAGGACCGCGGGCTGGGCATGAGCGCCGAGGACCGGGCCGCCGCCAACGAGCGGATCGCCACCCAACACGAGTTCACCCTCGCCAGCGGTGCCGCCCAGCTCGGCCTCTACGTGGTCAGCCGGCTGACCGAGCGGCACGGCATCCGGGTCAGGTTGAAGGAGTCGCCGTACGGCGGGACCACGGCGGTGGTACTGCTCCCGCCGGCCCTGATCACCGACCGCAGCGCCGAGGGCGAGCCGATCACCGGCTCGATGCCGGTCGAACGGCTCGCGGCGAGCGCGGTCGGCGGCAGCGTACGGCGACCGTCGGGTCGGGAGATCGGCCGCCTGCCGGGACGGGAGTCGGCACGCCCGGACGGGCGGGAGTCGGGTCGTGAGTCGGCGCAACGCCCCGGCCGGGAGTCCGGGTCGGATCAGGCGGAGCCGCATCGGGCCGTCGAGTTGCCCGGCGCCGGAGCCCCGCTCAACACCTCCGGTCGGCCACCCGGCGCACCGCCGAAGCCCGACCTGGCGCCGCCGCCGATGCCGGACGTCACGGCCGGCCGGCCCGACCGCTCCTCGACCCGGCCGGCGCTCGGCACTCCCCAGCCGGACCCCGGATCGACCGGATCGACGGCACTGCCGGGACCGGGCGGGTCGACGGCGTTCCCGGGATCGACCGGGTCGACGGCGTTCCCGGGGCCGGGCGGCCCGACGGCGCGGTCCGGCCTCTCCTCCCGGTCACCCGAGGCGGCGAACACCCCGTCCGAGGTGATCGCCCCCGATGTGGCGACGAGACGGTCCGATGTGGCATCGCCGGATGCATCCGGTGCGCGCGTCGCAAGGGCCACCGGGACCGGCGCGGCCGGCTCCTCCCCGCCGGGGGCGGGGCCGGCTCCGGCGAGCGGCCCGGCCTCGCAGACCCCGTCCGGCCTGCCGGTCCGGGTTCGGCAGGCGAACCTCGCCGCGCCGCTGCGTGGCGAGGACGACCGGACCGAACCGGAGCCGGCGGAGGAACAGGCCCCCCGTACTCCTGAACAGATCCGCCGGATGATGAGTTCCTATCAATCGGGCACCCGGCGCGGACGGTCCGACGCCGGGCGCCCGGTGGACGACGATGACGCGACCGGCTCGGCTCCACCCGAGTCCTGACCGCGCCCCGGGTCCGAGATGGCGATATCACCGGTAGAGAGAGGGACGAACCCGTGCAGAAGACAGCGTCCAACCTCGACCTGACCTGGTTGCTCGACGACCTGGTCGGTCGGGTGAAACAGACCCAGCACGCCATCCTGCTCTCCGTCGACGGGCTGCTCATGGCCTCGTCGCGGGAGCTGGACCGGGACGACGCGGAACACCTGGCCGCGGTTGCCTCCGGCGTACAGAGCCTGGCCCGGGGTGCCGGCAAGCGGTTCGGTGGCGGACCGGTGCAGCAGACCATCATCGAGATGCGCTCGGCGTTCCTGTTCGTCACCGCTGCCGGCCACGGCGCGTGTCTGGCCGTACTCGCGTCGGAGGACGCGGACGTCGGCCTGATCGCGTACGAGATGGCGATGCTGGTGACCCGGGCCGGCAAGTACCTCGCGTCGAGCACCCGGACGCCCGACGCAGCCTCCCGACACCAGTGATCCCCGGTCATGACCGAGTACGAGGAGCCTCCCGAAGTCCACTGGGTCGACGAGCACGCCGGCCCGGTGGTCCGGCCGTATGCGGTGACCCGGGGTCGCGCCCGGCCGGTGACCGGCAAGTTCGACCTGATCTCTCAGGTGAGCACGGTGCGGACGGTCTCCGCCCGGGACGTCGGGCTGGGGCCGGAGCATCTGGCGATCGTCGCGCTCTGCCGGCGGCGGCTCTCGGTCGCCGAGGTCGCGGCGCATCTGGATCTGCCGCTCGGCACCATCCGGGTGCTGCTCGGTGATCTGCTCGAACGACGGCTCGTCCGGGTGTACGAGCCACGGCCGACACCGGTCCTTACCGATGACAGCATCTTCGAACAGGTGATAAATGGGCTACGCGCACTCTGACGGTGCCGACCAGGCCGGGACGCCCGGCGAGCCGATGCCGACCGCCGTCAAGATCCTCATCGCGGGCGGCTTCGGCGTCGGCAAGACCACCATGGTCGGCGCGGTCAGCGAGACCCGTCCACTCAGGACAGAGGAGCTTCTCACCGAGGAGGGCGTCAGCGTCGACGATCTCTCCGGGGTGGAGGCGAAGACCACCACCACGGTGGCGATGGACTTCGGCCGGATCAGCATCAACGACGAGTTGGTGCTCTATCTCTTCGGCACCCCCGGTCAGGACCGGTTCTGGTTCGTCTGGGACGAGTTGGCGCTCGGCGCGCTCGGGGCGGTGGTGCTCGCCGACACCCGCCGGCTCGCCGACTGCTTCCCGTCGGTCGACTACTTCGAGAAGCACGGCACGCCGTTCATCGTGGCGGTCAACTGCTTCGAGGGCGCCCGGCAGTACCAGCTCGACGAGGTGACGCAGGCGCTGAGCCTCGATCCGGGCGTGCCGGTCATGCTCTGCGACGCCCGGAAGCGGGAGTCCGGCAAGGAGGTGCTGATCGCCGTGCTCGAACACGCGATGCGCAGCCACCGGGCGATGTCGGCGGCCAGCGCCGGCTGAGCCGCCGCCGACCGGTGCCACCCGACCGGCCCGGCCGCCCCCGACGGGGGCGGTCCGGAACCACCCTCCGACGAGCTATCCGGGTCGGAGGGTGGTGACCGTGCCTGTCAGAAGACGTAGCGCTCGGCGAGGCCGGGGTAGTCGAACTGCTCGTCGGCGCCGAACCAGAGCTCGGACTCGTACTTCGCCTCGTCGATGCTGCCGGAGGCGTGCACCAGGTTGGCGATGGCCTTGCCGGTCGCCTCGGCGTACCCCTTCGACATGTGTGCGAAGTCGCCCCGGATGGTGCCCGGCGCCGCCTGGCCCGGGAAGGTCGGGCCGATCATGCGGCGGACGTTCGCCACCGCCTCGACACCCTCCAGCAGCAGCGCCACCACCGGCCCCTGCTGCATGTAGCTGGCGGTGGCGTCGTAGACGCCCTTGCCGTACCGCTCCTCCAGGTCGAAGTAGTGCCGGCGGGTGAAGTCCGCGTCCATCCGCTTCATCTTGATGCCGACGATCTTCAGGCCGGCGTCCTCGAAGCGCTGCACCAGGCGTCCGGTCAGCCCGCGCGCGACCGCGTCGGGCTTGAGCAGGACAAGAGTACGTTCTATGGCCGCCACCGTGGCCCCTTCCTCGATGATCTGGTCGGGCCTCCACGAGCTGGACGCCCGGGTGCCCGACATCTGGGGCGTGGGGCACCCGCTCCAGCGGCAGGCCGCTGGGATCACGATAGTAGTCGGCCCGATCACGCCGGTCGGGCGCTACCGTCCGGTCGCCGGGCCGGGCTACGGTCCGGCCGCCGTTCCGGGGTTACCGCCCCGATTGCCGGGCCGGGGCTACCGGCCGGTCGCGGAGCTGGTCTGGCCGGCGGCGGCCAGCGGGGTCTGCCGTTGACATCCCCTCTGCCCTGAAGGACGGAGGTTCCCTCCACGCTGCGTGTGGACCGCGCGGCGTCCGGGTGGGTTACCGCTTCACTGCGCGGTGCCGGGACGAGTCCTGGTCTTACCTGCGCTCCACGGTCGTTTAGCCTGTCCGCCTGTCCGGCGGCCAGGATGTTGATGGCGGCGTTGCCGTCTCGGTCGTGGGTTGCTCCGCAGGGGCAGTCCCACGACCGGACGTTAAGCGCCATCTTGTCGTTGACGCGGCCACAGGCCGAGCACAGCCGGGTGGATGGGAAGAACCGATCTACCCGGCCGAACGTGCGTGCGTACCGTTGCGCCTTGTACTCCAGCATGGCGGTGAATCCGGCCCACCCGGCGTCGTGGACGCTCTTGGCAAGCCTCGTGCGGCCGAGTCCGGCAACGGCAAGGTCCTCGACGTACACCGCTTGGTTCTCGCGGATGATCGCCGTGGACAGCTTGTGCTGCCAGTCCCGCCGGGTGTCGGCCACCCGGGCGTGCGCCCTGGCGACCTTCATGACGGCCTTCTTGCCGTTGGCCGAGCCCTTCCGTTTGCGTGAGAGAGCCTGTTGCAGTCGCTTGAGTTTGCGGGCCGCGCGGCGCAGGAACTTCGGCGCGGCCACTTTCGTGCCGTCCGACAGCACCGCGAAGTTCGTCAGTCCCAGGTCGATACCGACCTCCGGCTCAACCGGCGGCGGCGCTTCGCCCTCGGTGGTCCGCACGACGAACGAGGCGAAGTACCGCCCAGCGGCGTCCTTGGTGATCGCCACGGACGATGGATCAGACGGCAGGGTGCGCGACCACCGCACCGCCAAGTCGCCGATCTTCGGCAACCTGAGCCTGCCGTTGTCGCAGACCTTGAACCGGGAGTTCTTCGTGAACCGGATGGCCTGCCGGTTGTCCTTGCGGGACCGGAAGCGCGGCGGGGCCACCTTGCGGCCTTGGTTTTTGTGACGAAGTTCCGGCACAAGGTCTTCGCCGACCGGCACCTGACCCGGATGGAACAGATCATGCGAGACGTCTGCGTCGACTTCGAGGCGGAGCTAGTCGAGTTCAACGGCGAGAACAACCACGTACACCTCCTGGTCAACTTCCCACCCAAGGTGGCCGTCGCCCGGCTGGTCAACTCCCTCAAGGGCGTCTCCTCACGGCGACTGAGGCAGGAGTTCCCGGACCTCGTACGCCACTACTACCGGATCAACAAGCTCTGGTCGGGCTCGTACTTCGCGGGCTCCGTCGGCGGCGCACCGCTAACCGCCGTAAAGCAGTACATCGAGCAGCAGAACCGTCCCGGTTAAGACACGGCCCTAGCGGCCCTCCCAGCGCGGGCCTTCACCCCCGGCCTGAAGGCCGGAGAACCGGCCCGCATTCCGGTAGCTGAGCCGGCGGAGCAGCACCTCGGCCGGGCCGCGCCGCCCCGCCCGGCGCATCGCCTCGGCGAGCAGCACGGTGCCGAGCCAGACGCCGAGGGCCACCGCCGAGGCACCCGCGTCACCGAGCCGCCCGCCGAGGCCGGCGGCCCAGGGCGAGAAGAGCGCCACGAACGCGACCGACTGGAGCAGGTAGCAGGTGAGCGAACGCTGCCCGCAGGCGGCGAGCGCGGTGGCGATCCGGCCGGGTGAGCCGGGTGAGCCGGGTGAGCCGGGTGAGCCGGGTGAGCCGGGTGAGCCGGGTGAGCCGGGTGCGGCCGCGAGCCGGTGCGCGACCAGACCGGTCAACGCGGCGTAGCCGAGGCCGGCGCCGATGCCGGTCACGCTGTGCAGGACGTACGCCGGTACGGCGGTGGCGGCGCTCCAGTCCGTCCAGATCCTGCTGTCGATCAGCGCCAGCGGGGTGCCGCCGAGGACCGCCAGGCCGATCCCGCCCAGCGCGACCCAGGTCAGCAGCCGCCGATGCCGGCCGGGCTCGTCGAGCAACCGGCGCCGGGCCGCCCAGATGCCGAGCAGCATCGGTGTGACCACGTCCAGGGTCAGCATCGGGGCGAGCACCGCCCAGGTACCGACCCGGGGACCGACCGCGGCGAGCGGAGACTCGGCGCCGGTCGGCATCGGCGTCGACCCGTTCTCGATGATCCCGAGCGGCGGGACGACGGAGACCGCGACGAAGACCAGCGTCCAGAGCCCGGCGACCCACAGCAGGGTACGGTCCCGGGCCCGGAGCATGCCGACCAGCACCAGCCCCAGCAGGCCGTAGGTGGCGAGGATGTCGCCGAAGAAGAGCAGCAGCGCGTGTACGAAGCCGAACACGATCAGCCAGCGGCTGCGTCGGCGCAGCAGGTTTCGCACCTGGGGCCAGTCCGCGCCGGATGCGGCCCGCCGATCGGCCAGCCGGACCATCCCGTAGCCGAAGATCGCGGCGAACATCGGCAGCGCGCGGCCGTCCACCAGCAGCACCTGGAGGCCGGCGACCACCCGGTCGACGGTGCCGCCGTCGGTGCGGTAGCCCCGGAACAGGGTCTCGCGGCCGTAGAGGTACATGTGGGCGTGGGCCAACGCGATGAGCAGCAGCATCGTTCCCCGGGCGAGGTCGGGGGCGAGTGATCGGCCGGGCGGGGGGCCGGTTGGTCGGGCTGGCGCGGCCAGGTCGCTGGGGCCGGAGAGTCTGGACATGGTTCCCCCGTCAATCCAGGGATGTGGGCACGGAAGGTCGCGACGCGCGGATGACGGCCGGCGGGCGGCAGAATCATCCGGGTCGACCGCGACGATTAGCTACGGATGTGTATCTAACACCGAGAGGATAGGATACGCAAGCGTTTCTTATTGGAGAGGCAGCATGCACGAGAAGGAAGCCGGTCCGGGGCCCCAGCGGCGTACCCGGCGGCGCGGCGAGGAGCTGATCCGGGCCATCCACGCCGCGGTGCTCCGTCAGGTGGCAGAGGTCGGCGTCGGAGGGCTCACCATGGAGGGCATCGCCAAGGAGGCCGCCACCGCCAAGACCTCGCTGTACCGGCGCTGGCCCTCTCCGCGCGAACTGCTGCTCGACGCACTGCACCAGGCGCACCCGCAGGAGGTGCCGTCCCCCGGCGCGGACGACCTGCGCGGCGACCTGATCCGGGCCCTGCGTCAACTCGTCGCCTGGATGACCACCCCGGCCGCCGGCGCCGTGATGGCGATCATGATGGAGAAGCATCGTCACCCGGACCTGGTGGCGGCGCTCTACGCCCGGGTCTTCGACGCTCGGGGCGGCACGTTCACCAGTACCGTGCTGCGGCACTACGCCGCCCGGGGCGAGATCGATCCCGCGCTGCTCACCCCGGTGGTGATGGACATCGGCGAGGCGCTGGTGCTCAAGTACGGCACCGACAACGACCACCTGCCCGACGACGACGTCCTCGCCGCCATCGTCGACCAGGCGATCCTGCCGGCCGTCGGGATCGCACCGGCCGGCCGTGGGCCGGCGGGCCGAGCCGGCTGACCAGCCGCGTACGCGAGCCGGGGCGGTTGCCCTCCGCCGCCGGTTCAGCTCCGCTCTGGCACGGTCATCTCGCCGAGGATCGACCAGTCGTCCTGCGGGACGGTGGTGTTCACGATCTTCGGCGTCTCGGCGAGGTGTCGCGGCGGGCTCCGCTGCGCCTGCCGGAAGTGCTCGGACCCCACGTGCGCGGCGCCCGCGTCGCCGTCCCGGAACGCCTCGACCAGGATGTACTCGGTCGGGTCGTCGACGCCACGCGCCCACTCGAACCACAGGCAGCCGGGCTCGGCCCGGGTCGCCCGGGTGAAATCGCCGACGATTTCGGGCCACCTGTCGGCGTACTCCGGCAGCACTCGGAACTTCGCGGTGATGAAAATCATCTGAATCTCCTCGTACGGCTGGTCAGGTGCCCACGACCGCTGTCGCGCCCGCAGAATCCAGTGTCCCTGATAGGTCCGTCCGCTTCCTGTCGATCATGGCCTTTCTGCGCTTATCGCCGACATCGGGTGGTTCCGCACCAGGCCCGCGTCGAACCGCCGACCGAGCAGGGCCCGCCGGACCCGGCACGGGCTAGGCTTTCCCGCGTGATCGAGGCGGACGACTCCGGAGCCGACGAACGGCTGCGCCGGATCGAGGCGGTGACCGACTCCGCGCTGTCCCGGCTCGACGTGGAGGATCTCCTCGACGAACTACTCGCCCGGGTCTGCGGGCTGCTCGGGGTCGACACGGCCGCGATCCTGCTGCTCGACAAACATGCCCAGCAACTGGTGTCCACCGCCACGAAAGGGCTGGAGGAGGAGGTACGGCAGGGTTTCCGGATCGGCGTCGGGCGAGGCTTCGCCGGCCGGATCGCCCGGGACAAACGGCCGGTGGCGCTCGAACGGGTCACCCCGGCCGAGGTAGTCAGTCCCGTCCTGCATGACAAGGGCGTCCGGTCGATGCTCGGGGTACCCATGTTCGCCGGCTCCGACCTGGTCGGCGTCCTGCACGTCGGCACCCTCACCCCGCGACGGTTCGGTGCCGACGACATCCAGCTGCTGCAACTCGTCGCCGACCGCGCGAGCCTGGCCAGCCAGGCCCGGCTGGGCAACATCGACCGGACCGCCGCGCTTGCCCTGCAACGCAGCCTGCTGCCGGCCCGGCTACCGGAGGCGGCCGGCGTCGACATGGCCGCCCGGTACGTCCCGGGCCACCACACCGGGGTCGGCGGCGACTGGTACGACGTCTTCTCCCTCCCCTCCGGCTGGCTCGGCATCGTGGTCGGCGACGTCTCCGGGCACGGCCTGCCGGCGGCGGTGGTGATGGGACGGCTCCGCAGCGCGCTGCGGGCCTACGCCCTGGAGTGCGACGACCCCGCCGACGCGCTGTCCCGGCTCGACCGCAAGATCCAGCACTTCGAGGCGGGCAAGCTCGCCACCGTGCTCTACGCGCTGGTCAGCCCGGACCGGACCCAACTGCGCATCTCGCTCGCCGGGCACCTGCCACCGATGATGGCCCAGCCCCGCCGGCGGGTCGGCGCCATGTCGCTCCCCATCGACCTGCCGCTCGGCACCGGGCGTCCGAAACCCCGCCGCAGCACCGTCGTCGACTTCCCCCCGGGCGCCCTGCTGGTCTGCTACACCGACGGACTCATCGAACGTCGGGACGAGCTCATCGACGTCGGGCTGGAACGGCTGCGGTCAGCCGTCCGGACCGGGCCGGCCGAGACGGTCTGCGCCAGCGTGATGGCCGCACTCTGCGTCGAACAGCCCCTCGACGACGTGGCGTTGCTGGCGCTGCGCCGCCAACCGGCCAGCAGGTAGCCGCGCCGACCGCGGCGCCGGTAGCCTCCTCGCCGTGACCGGTGGCCCGCACTCGCACTGCTCGTACTGCGGCACCTCCTATTCGGCACCCGGCTGGCCCCGGGTCTGCGCCCACTGCGGGCAGACCACCTGGCGCAACCCGTCACCGGTGGCGCTGGCGATCCAGCCGGTGCGCACCGCCGACGGCATCGGCGTGGTGGTGCAGCGCCGCGACATCGAGCCGGGCCGGGGGCTGCTCGCGCTCCCAGGCGGGTTCATCGAGTACGACGAGGACTGGCGCGACGCGCTGGTCCGAGAACTCCGCGAGGAGACCGGACTGGTCGCCGAGGCCGGGACCGTCCGGCTCTACGCGGTGCACAGCGTGCCGGCCGCTGGCACCATCCTGATCCTCGGCGTACTGCCGCTGCGGGCGGCCGACTCGCTGCCCGCCTCGGCGCCCACCGCGGAGGCCACCGAGTGGCTGGTGCTCACCGAGCCGGCGGAACTGGCCTTCACCACCCACACCCGGGTAGTGGCCGAGTTCCTCGCCGTCAACCGGCCGCCCGGATCCCCCGGGCCGGGCCGTACCCCGCCCCGGTCGCCCGGACCGACCGAGCCGGGCAGCACCCCGCACGCCGGCTGACCGTCGGTCGGCGGGCTCAGCCGTCGCCCAGCGCGGCCCGGACGATCGCGCCGGCCAACTCCCGGGTCAGCTCCGGGGTGACCTCGTCCGGCGCGCTGCTGACCAGGGTGAAGAGCGCACCACCGTAGAGCGCGACGAGTGTCGGCACGGCCTGCGGCGGAATCGCCAGGTCGAGGTCGGCGTGGTGTCCGGTGGTGAATGTCACCGAGCGCTGGAGCAGCCCGCGCAGGGCGTCGGCGAGGACCGGCCGACGCAGGCTCTCCAGCCGGAGTTCGAAGATCGCCAGGTAGCGGTCCCGGTACACGGTGGCCGCGGTGAGCAGCGATCCGGCGATCAGGTTCGCCGCGCGCTCGCGGGTGCCCGCCGCGCGCGGCCGCTCCGCCGAGCCGGCCGCGTCCATGTCGGCGTAGTGCAGCTCGCCGACCCGTTCCGCCGCCGCGACCAGCAGCGCCTCCCGGCTGCGGAAGTAGTTGGAGGCCGTGCCGGTGGGCAGGCCGGCCCGCTTCTCGACCGCACGGTGGGTGACTCCGTGCACCCCGGTCTCGGCGAGCAGTGCGATGGCGGCGTCGGCGAGTTCGGCCCGGCGCCGACGGTTGGGTGGTGGCATGTCCCGATGCTATGCCAATATTCGTAGTACAACGATCGTAGTGAACGGGGTGCGGCATGGACGTGGTCATCATCGGCGCCGGCATCGGCGGACTGGCCCTGGCGAACGGCCTGGTGGCGGACGGGCACCGGGTCCGGGTGCTCGAACGGGCACCGGGACCGCGCACCGACGGTGCGGCGGTGACCATCTTCGGCAACGGCGCGGCGGCCGCCGCCGGCCTGGGCGTACCCCTGGACGGGCTCGGCGGCGACGTCGAGACGCTGGAGTTCCGCACCCAGGACGGGCGACCCTTCGCCCGCGCGGACCTGCGGGTGGCGCGCCGGCACACCGGCTTCGGGGTGGCGACCGTGCCGCGCGCCGCGATCCTCGAACGGTTCGCCGGGGCGCTGCCGGCACAGACCGTCCGGTACGGCTGCGCGGTGTCCGACCCACGGGTCGGACCGGAGGGCGTGACCGTCGCCGGGGAGTCCGCGGACGTACTGGTCGGCGCCGACGGCTACCGGTCGGTGGTACGCCGTGCCGTGCTGGACGGGGCCCCGGCGATCCGGAACGGCTGGGTGAGCTGGCAGGGGCTGACCAGGTCACTGCCCGAGTTGGCCGGTGACGTGCACGCCCGTTGCCTGGTCGGTCCCGCCGGACTGTGCGGGCTGATGCCGGCCGGTGCCGGCCTGCTCCAGTGGTGGTTCGACGTGCCGGCCTCCCCACCGGACGACGGTGCCGTCCTGGCGTGGCTGCGAACCCGGTTCGCCTCGTACGCCGAGCCGGTCGGCGAGTTGCTGGCCGGGCTCGACGAGTCGGACGTGCAGCCGTACCCGCACGTGCTGCACCGGGTGCCGGCCCGCTGGGGCACCGGCCCGGCGACCCTGCTCGGCGACGCGGCGCACGCCTTCCCGCCGTCCCAGGCCCAGGGGGCCAACCAGGCGCTGGAGGACGCCTGGCTGCTCCGCCGCGCGCTGGGTACGCCCGGCGATCCGGCCACCGCACTGCGCCGGTACGAGCGGATCCGCAGCCGCCGGGTGCGCCGGATCTCCCGGCTGGCGGCGAGCGAGGTCACCAACCTGCCGCCCGGGCCACTGACCCGGCTCGCCGGCCGGCTCCTCACCCCCGCCCTGACCGGCCGGCTGCACCTGGCGACGATCCGCCAATGCAGCAGCGTCCTCAACGACGACCGCCCCTGACGGACGGGATGGGGTATCCTGCTCGGCGATGAACACCTCTATGCGCAGATTGGGGGTCCAGTCCACCCAAGGTGAGTGCTGATGCATCCATCGACTGTGGACAGGGACTCCCGGCTAGCCCTCTGGCGGTGGGTGCGCGAGTTCGCCGTACCGCCGCAAATGATCGAATTGGCGACCGCCCGCCGTGCTCTCGGCGACTGGGCCGGAGCCTGTGCCGCCGCCCGCGTGGACGTCGATCTGCGACCGCGCGCCGTGGCCCGCACCTACGGCCGGGAGCTGGCCGCCCGGCTCCGGTCCGACCTCTACCATCTCGCTCCTGACCTGCTGCGCTGGCACCTGCCCCGGGTGGCTCCGGACGGGTTGCTGCGACCGGGCCTGACCATCGCACTGGCCCGGTACGGCGACACGGACGCCGGCACCCCGCACCTGGTGGTCCGGACCCCGCCGGCCTGGGCGGACGCCGGGCAGCGGATCAGCCTGGGCCTGTGGGACCCGACGCGCCCGGCCGGACGCTCCGGCCCGCATCCGCACCCCCGCCCGGACCGCCGGTTCCGGCTCGACCTGCACCGTCATCTCTGGGACGTACGCCGAACCGGGGAGCTGCGGGTCCGGGCGGGTGCGGACCGGCAACCCGACCCGGCGGACCGGCAACCCGACCCGGCGGACCGGCGACTTGCCGGCCGGCACGACGCGCGGCGGCATCTGCCGCACGGCTTCGACTGTGCCGTGACGCGCTGGGCCGCCGAGGCGCGGCTGCTGCTCGACGCGGACAACGGCAGCCGCACCACCGTCGTCGTCCGGCTCGGCTCCCGGCACCGGCTGCTGCTCGACCTGGTGCCGGAGCCGGGTGGCGGTCCCGCCGGGTGGCGGAGCCGGGCGGTACCGGCGTCGCGCCAGACGTCCGGGCTACCGGTGCTGCCCGACGCGGCCACCTGGGTACTGCCCGACCTGGCGCTGCTCCGGGCGGGGCTGATCGAGCCCGACCGGCTGCACCCGCTGGTCGCCCCGGCGCTCGTACCCGACCGGTCGGCCGCCGAGCCGCGACCGACCCCCGGCGACGGGTCCACCACCCGGTACGTCGAGTGCCGTGGCGCCCGGCACCGGATCGGCCTGCTGGACGGGGTACTCGTGGCGCTGGACCACGATCCCGCCGAGATCCGCCGCGAGCGGTTACTGTCCGCGCTGACCGGCACCCCGCTGCCCTGTCTGTGGGAGATCGAGCGCGCACACCGTCAGCCGGCGAACCTCGACGACATCCGGGCCCGCCTGGAGCACGGCGACACCGACGGCGCGGTGACGGCCGTCGAGCGGCTGCTCGGCCCGGCCGCGCTGCTCGGCGCCGGCGCGCTGCGGGACGAGCTGGAGACGGCGGCACGCCGCCGGGTCTCGCACCGGCTGTACCGGGCCGGGCTCGGCGAGTCCGCACCGCATCCGGCCAGCGGGCTCGCCGGACGCCTCCGGGACCTGTCCCGGCAGACCGCCCGCGCCGCGCGTCCCTCCCGGGCACGTCCACGGCACGCCAGCGCCCGCTGACCCCGCGCCGCCTTCCCGCTCCCCTGCCCTTCCCTGGCACAGATGCGACCGGTCCCGCCCGGTCCCGACCCGATTCCAAGGTGATCTCACATGCGTAGCTCCGTACCGTCCGCGCCCTGCTCCGTCGCCTCCCCCGCCCGCCTCGCGCCCCCATCCCGCACACCGGCGCCGGCCACCGCCCCGGGCACCCAGGCCGCGCTGGCCGGGGCGGGGCAGCTCGACGTCGCCGCCGAGCTGCTCGCCCTGCTGGGCGACACCGCCACCGAGCCGCGACCCGACCCGCAACTGGAGGCGCTGACCCTGGCCGTCGCCGCCGACCTGCCGGTACTGCTCTGGGGAGAGCCGGGAATCGGCAAGACCGCCGTACTGAACCAGCTCGCCGCCGCCCTCGACCTGCCACTGACCACGGTGATCGCCAGCGTGCACGAACCGTCCGACTTCGCCGGCCTGCCCGTGGTCGGCGACGACCCGGCGGTACAGGGCGTGCCGATGGCCCCGCCGGACTGGGCCGTACGCCTGGTGCGGGCCGGCCGAGGGCTGCTCTTCCTGGACGAACTCTCCACCGCCCCGCCGGCCGTACAGGCGGCGCTGCTCCGGGTGGTGCTGGAGCGGCGGATCGGGGCGCTGCGGCTGCCCGCCGGAATCCGGATCGTCGCCGCCGCCAACCCGCGCGCTTCGGCCGCCGACGGTTGGGAGCTCAGCCCGCCCCTGGCCAACCGCTTCGTGCATCTCCAGTGGACGCACGACCACCAGGTCGTAATCCGGGGACTGGGCGGGACCTGGCCCACCGCCACACTGCCCCGGCTCGCCCCGGAGCGGCTGCCCGAGGCGGTGGCGTTCGCCCGACGCGCGGTGTGCGCGTTCCTGACCGCCCGTCCCGGGCTCGTGCACCGGCTGCCGGACAACGAGGCCCGCCGGGGCGGCCCGTGGCCGTCGCCGCGCAGCTGGGACATGACCCTGCGGCTGATCGCCTTCGCCACCGCGGCCGAGTCCGCCCGGGAGGTGCTGTCCATGCTGGTCAGGGGCGCGGTCGGCGACGGTCCCGGGCTGGAGCTGCTGGCCAGCCTGGACCGGCTGGACCTGCCGGATCCCGAACTGCTGCTGGCCGACCCGGTCCGGGCGGACCTGCCCGAGCGGGGTGACCTGCGGCAGGCCGTACTCGACGGGGTGGTCGAGGCGGTCCGGAAGCGGCTCGACCGGGCCCGCTGGGAGGCGGCCTGGCAACTGCTGGTCCGGGCGCTGGAGACCGGCGCCCCGGACCTGGTGGTGGTACCCGCGAGCACGCTCGCCGCGCTCCGCCAGCCCGACTGGGACCTGCCGGAGTCGATCGACCGGCTCGCCGGTGTGGTCTCGCTGACCCGCCGGGCGGATCAGGTCGCGACCCGGGTCGCCGCCACCGCCGGGGCCGGCCGATGACCCGCCCGAGTCCGCTGCCGGCCGGGCCGATGACCCCGGTCTCCGGCCAGGCCACGCCGACCGGTGCCCTCGACACCGCGAAGCTCTTCACCGCGCGGCTGCACGCGGCCCGGGTCCGGCCCTATCTGGCGACCGCGCTCTTCGCGCTGCACGTGGTGGAGTCCCGGCAGGTGCCGACGATGGCCGTGGACCGGCACTGGCGGTGTTACGTCTCGCCCGCGTTCGTGGACCGCACCCCGGTGGAGCAACTGGCCGGCGTCTGGGTGCACGAGGTCTCGCACCTGCTCCGCGACCATCACGGCCGGGGCGACCGGGTCGCCCTGCGGCGCGGGCTGGTCGGGCCGGGCGAACGGCTGCGGATGAACATCGCCGCGGACTGCGAGATCAACGACGACGTGTACGGGGACGGGTTGCCCCATCCCGACGGCGCGGTCACCCCGGAGCTGCTGGGCCTGCCACCCGGCGAGCTGATGGAGGACTACCTGCGGCAGTTCCGGCTCGGGCCGCACACCCAGGACTTCGTCTGGTTGGACTGTGGCAGTGGTGCCGACGGCCTGGACCGGGAGTGGGATCTCGGCGCCGAGGGCGCGCACGGGCTCACCGCCCAGGAACGGGACGCCGTGCGGTTCCGGGTGGCACAGGGCATCACCGGCCGCCCGGGTACCGCCCCGCGCGGGTGGCAGCGGTGGGCGGAGCGGGCGTTCCATCCGCCGCAGCCGTGGCGGGACCTGCTCGGCGCGGCCATCCGGTCGGCGGCCAGCAGCTCCGGCGCGGGCGACGACTACACGTACGGCCGCCCCGCCCGCCGCTCCGCCAGCCTGCCCGGGGTGATCCTGCCCAGCCTGCGCCGCAGACCGCCCCGGGTCAGCGTGGTGATCGACACCTCCGGCTCGGTGAGCGACGCCGAACTGGGCAGTGCGCTGCTGGAGGTCGCCGCGATCGGGCGCGCGCTGGGCGGCCGGCGTGACCTGGTCAGCGTCTTGTCCTGCGACGCGGCGGCCCGGACCGTGCACCGGCTGTGCCGGGCCGAGGGGATCGCGCTGCTCGGCGGCGGCGGCACTGATCTGCGTACCGGCTTCGCGGCGGCGCTGCGGACCCGTCCCGCCCCGGACGTCGTGGTGGTACTCACCGACGGCCAGACCCCGTGGCCGAGTACCCGGCCGGGGTGCCGGACGGTGGTGGGGCTGTTTCCCCGGCCGGCGGCGGCCCGGGCCCGGCGCGAGAACAACCCCGGCTACGTACCGGACGCGCCGCCGGACTGGGCTCGGGTGGTCGAGATCGGTTAGCTCGGTACCCTGCCGGCGCCCGGCATGCCGACCGTCGCTGCGCAACCGCACACCAGGAGATGCCTCGCTGCTCCGCCCGGCACCAGGATTCTGGGGTACCAGTGGATGGCGATAGCGAAGGAGGTAACTGTGTCGACCAGAGGCTTGCGCTCGGCACTGCTGGTCACGGGTGTCTCGGTGATGACCGTGATCGCCACGGCGACGGCCGCGACGGCCGGCCCCGCACCCGTCGACGGCGCGGATCCCTGTCCGTCCGGCTCGCTCTGTCTCTACGAGGGCTCGAACTTCACCGGCGAGCGGTTCACCGCGACGTCGCTCAACCCGGGTGGTATCTGTGTCAGCCTGGTCGATCACGGCTGGGGTGACCGGGCCCACTCCGCGATCAACACCCACGGCACCAGTGCGGCCATGTTCACGAACGACGACTGCGTCGGCGGCCCGTACCTGGTGCCGGCGAATTCGAGCCTGTCCAGCCTCGGCAGCTTCAGTCCGGAGAGTGTCTGGGTTCCGTACCAGGCCTCCTGACGGCTGCGCCGGACGCGACCGACCGCGGCGTCGCGTCGATATTCTCGTTTCCGTGCCTGTTCGCGTCGCCGCGCCGCCGCGGTGTGCGGCGACGCCTTTCTTCCGAGAGAAGAGCCGGCCATGACCACCAGTCGTGAGATCCATCTGATCGCCCGTCCCCCCGACGACCTGCCGGTGCCCGGTGAGGTGGCCATGGTCGAGGTTCCGGTGCCGGCACCGGAACCGGGTCAGGCCGTGGTCCGGAACATGTACATGGCGATCGACCCCGGGCTGCTGCAACGAATGCGTGATCTGAGCGCCCTGCACGTCCCCCATTTCCCGCTCGGCGGTCCGATGTGGGGGCACGCCATCGGCGAGGTGGTCGAGTCGGCCGCACCGGAGCTGCAGGTCGGCGACGTCGTACTGCACCACATGGCGTGGCGGGAGTACGCGGTCGGTGACGTCAAGGAGTTCACGGTGCTCGACACCACCCGCTACCCGTCGATCTCGCACCATCTCAGCTCGGCGATCGTGGCCTACTGCGGCGTGCACCGGATCGGCATCGACCGGGGTGACACCGTCGTGGTCTCCAGCGCGGCCGGCGCGGTCGGCAGCGTGGTGGGTCAACTGGCGCGGCTGCGCGGAGCCGCCCGGGTCGTCGGCAGCGTCGGCTCGGCCGAGAAGGTGCGGTTCGTCACCGAGAAGCTCGGCTACGACGAGGCGTTCGACTACCACGACGGGTGGCCGGCGGATCTCGGCGGCGTCGACGTGTACTACGACAACGTCGGCGGCTGGCAGCTCGACAGCGCCTTCAACGCCATGCGTCCACACGGCCGGATCCTGCTCTGCGGAAGCTCCGAGGAGCACCGCACCGGTCGGCCGCACCCGCACCGCGGCATGCAGATGGTCATCGGCAAGCGGCTGAACCTGATCGGCTTCACCACCAACGACCACCTGGACCTGCTGCCCGAGTTCGAACGCGAGTTCCCCCCGCTGGTCCGCGACGGCGCGGTGGTGCTGCACGAGACCTTCGTCGACGGCCTCGACCAGTTGATCCCCGCCATCAAGTCTCTGCTCGACGGCGCGTACCTGGGCAAGGTCCTGCTCAGGTTCTGACCGTCCGGACGCGCTGGAACCTAACCGGAGGGAATCCCGCCGTGACGTCACCCAGTACCGGGCCGCTGGTCTCGGTCGTCATCCCCACCTACAACCGGCGAGAGCAGCTGCACGACAGCCTGCACCAGCTGACCCGGCAGCGGCCGGGTACGCCGGAGTTCGAGGTCGTGGTCTCCGACGACGGGTCGTCGGACGACTCGGCGTCGGTGGCGCGGTCCTTCGCGGACCGGCTGCGCCTGAAGTACCACTTCCAACCCGACGAGGGCAACCGGGTGTCGCTGGCCCGCAACGAGGGGGCGCGGCTGGCCTCCGCGCCGGTCCTGGTGTTCCTGGACACCGGGGCGGTGCCCGGGCCCGACTTCGTCCGGCGGCACTTCCTCGCCCACCGGGACGGACCGCGCTGCGCCCTGCTGGGGTACGCCTACGGGTACAACCCGGAGGCTCCGATGTGGGAGGTGCCGGACATCCTCCGGCGGCACACGCCCGAGGAGGCGGTACGCCGCTACGGCGAGGTGCCGGAGTTCCTCGACCTCCGGGAGAAGCTGCTCGCGGAGTGCGGTGACGACCTGGAGCGCCGCGGCATCCCCTGGCAGGTGTTCTGGACCATTAACTGCTCGGTGCGGACCGAGGACTTCTGGGCGGTGGGCGGCTTCGACGAGGGTCACCGCGGCTGGGCCGGGGAGGATCTGGAGCTCGGCTACCTGCTGCACCGCAGCGGCCTGCCGATCCGGTTCGACCGTACGGCCTGGGTGATCGAGTCGCTCCAGGAGCGCAAGCGGCGCGAGCAGCTAGACGAGTTCAAGCGGAACATGCTCCGCTTCGTCTCCCGCCATCCGGAACCGGTGAGCGAGATCGGTTGGGCACTCGTCGACGACGACCTCTTCTGGCCCTGGGAGGACGAGTACAACGACCTGCTGCGGCACACCCGCAAGGTGCGCGACCTGGAGGTCGCGGCCGAGATCGAACAGGCGTTGCGGGGCAGCTCCCCGACCGGCACGGTGGCGGTCGTCGGCTCCGGTGCGCAGCTCCCCGACTCGCTGCGGCCGGCCACGGTGCTGGACTTCGACCGGGAGCTGGTGGACCGGGCCGTACGCGACGGGCGGCACGTCGGCCACCACGCACTCGGGCTGCGTACCCCGCTGGCCGACGGCTCGGTCGACGTCGTGGTCCTCACGTCCCGACTCGCCGGCCTCTGGGACCGGTGGAAGGACCGGCTCCTGGCCGAGGCACACCGCATCGGGCGCGACGTGCGCTGCTTCGCCTAACCCGCGAGGCGCGCTGCGGCGCATGAAGCCGCGAGGTACGCCGCTTCACCTGCACCGCGGACGACGACCGGGGGCTGGCGTGGACGCCGGCCCCCGGTCGTGACGTGCCGGGCGGTCAGAGGTACATCGTGTTCGGGGCGAGCCCGCAGAGAATCCGGCCGTACAGTTCCGCGTTGGTGTTCGGGTGCATCAGCGCGTGCATGTTCAGCGTCTGGATGTCCCGGTCGATGCGCTGGATCGGCACGTCGTCGTAGATGGACGTGCCGCCGCTGCCGGTCTTCAGCACACCGACCGCCTCCTTGGTCAGCTGGAAGACCCGGCCCAGGTGGGCGCGGGCCCGGACCCGGTCGACCAGCTGCCACGCCTCGCCGGTGGCGTACCTGCCGTCGAGCAGCTCGACCAGCCGCCGACCGTGGAACTCGGCCTCCTCGGTCTTCATGGCCGCCTCGGCGACCTGGAAGTGGGTGATCGGCGCCTCGCGCTGGCTCGCGTACTCGGTGTAGGTGATCTTCCGTTCGCCGAGCCGGTCGAGGAACGCGTCCAGCGCGGCCTTCGCCAGCCCGACCGCGGCCGCGGCGAAGGTGGCGCACCCGGTCGGGACCAGCGGCTGGCGGAACATCGGCGATCCGGCGTTGGCCTTCGAGGCGTACTGCTCGGCGAGGACCGCCACCATCGGCAGTACCCGGTGTCGTGGCACGAAGACCTGCTTGGCGACCGTACTGACGCTGCCCGTGCCGCGCAGGCCGGCGGTGTGCCAGTCGTCGACGATCTCCAGGTCGGAGATCGGGACCAGTGCCATGACCGGCCACTGGGAGCCGTCCGGCGCGGGTCCCATGGCGAGGATCGCCTGCCACTGGCTGTGCAGCGCCCCGCTGATGAACCGCCACCGCCCGTTGACCACGAAGCCGCCGTTGGTCGGCTCGGCGCCGGCGGTCGGACTGAGCACTCCGCACACCCGCACGTCCGGCTCGGCGAAGACCTCGTCCTGGGCCTCGTCCGGGAAGAGCCCGGCGATCCAGTTGCTGATCGACCAGACGGCGGTGTTCCATCCGGCCGAGCCGTCGCTCCCGCTGATCCGGCTGATCACCTCGCTGACGGTGCCGGCGTCGCTCTCGTACCCGCCGTAGCGGGCCGGTACCCGCATCCGGAAGATCCCGGCGGCAGACATCGCCTCGACGACCTCGTCGTGCAGCCGCCGGTGCTCGTCCGTCCAGGTTGCGTGCGACCGCAACAGCGGCACCAGTTCCTCGGCCCGCCGGACGAGTTCCATCCTCGGTGGAACCTCGGTTCTCAACACCATGACCTCCTCCAGACCTGCGCGAGAAGCGGACCGGCCGCCCGGCCGCCCCACCTCTGACCGTGACATTTCGGCATCAACCACGCACCTTCCCGAATGCGCAATGACCGGCTCAGCCGGTCGCCGGCGCCGTCCGGTCCCGACCGCCACCGACATCGGCACCGTCGCCGCCACCATCCCGGTCCCCGTGGCCGCCACCGTCCCGGTCGCCGTGGCCGCCACCGTCCCGGTCGCCGTGGCCGTGGCCGTGCCCGTGGCCGTCACCGCCCTGGTTGCCAGGTCGCCGGTCGGCGAAGGCGATCAACCGGGCGTTGAGCACCACGCCGACCAGCAGCGGCAGGAGTCCGGCCAGGGTCCAGCCGAGGCCGACCAGTTCGGCGGACCACCCGACCAGCGCGGGCCCGATCAGGATGCCCGCGTAGGTGAAGGTGGTGAAGCGGGACAGGAACGTCGCCGCCCCCGGCCCGTCACCCCCGGCGTGCCCGACCGCGCTGAAGACCAGGGGCAGCAGCACCGACCCGCCGAGGCCGAGCACTCCGAACCCGGCGATGGCGGCCGTCGGAGACGGGACCAGCAGGACGACCGCGAGGCCGCAGACGGCCAGGACGCCACCGGCGCGGAAGAGCGCGGGCGCCCCGTACCGCACGTGCAGCCGGTCGCCGACGAGCCGGCCGGCCGTCTGGCACGCGGTGAACGCGGTGAGGCCCAGCGGAGCCAGCGCGAGCGTCGCGTCGTGGTAGTCGTGCAGGAAGACGCCGCTCCAGCTGATCACGGTGGCCTCGGAGACCATCGTGACGAAGCCCATCGCGCCGAACAGCACCAGGGTCCTGGTCCAGCCGGCCCGCCAGCCGAGCCGAACCCGCCGGCGGCCCGGAGACCGCGGAACGTGGTCGGCCGAGGGCGGCAGCAGCCACGCGGTGACCAGCAGGCCGACGACGAGGAAGACCGCGCCGACCGCCAGGAAGTGCCCGGTGGGCGAGACGCCGGCCCGGGTGAACCCGGCCGCCAGCAGCGAGCCGGTCGCCGCGCTGACGCTCCAGGCCGCGTGGCAGCCGTTCATGATCGGGCGGCTCCGGACCCGTTCCACCGCGACGGCGTGGGCGTTCATGGAGACGTCCAGTACGCCGATCACCGTACCCAGCACCAGCACCGCCAGGCCGAGCTGGACGGCGTCGCCGGCCAGGCCCACGCCGACCAGGGCCACCGGGAGCCCGACCAGGGTCAACCGGATGACGCGGGCGCTGCCGAACCGGGCCACGAAGACCCCGACGAGCTGCATCGTGAGGACCGCGGCCACGCCGTACACCGTCAGGATGAGACCGAGTTCGCCGTCGCTGAGCCGGTGTTCGGACTTCAGCCCCGGCAGCCGGGCGATGTAGCTCGTCATCAGCAGCCCGTTGACGAAGAACACGGCGGTCACGGCCCAGCGGGCCCTGGTCGCCACCGCGGCGCTGATCCGCGGCGGTTCGTCGGCCGTCGTCGCCGCCTCCAGAGTGTGCTCGCTCATGCGTCGCCCCGGCCCTCAGTAGCGGTCGTGGTGACGCAGCCAGCCGGCCTTGTCCTGGATCAACGGCCGACCCTGCGGCGTGAGTTCCAGGTAGTTGTCGATGCCGTGCAGCAGCGCGGCGCCCTCCCCGTAGGTGGAGTAGGTGTGGTAGACGTCGCCGTCGCCCCGGACGAAGACGCTGACGCCGCCCGCCTCGCCGCTGGTCTGTCCCCCGGTCCGCTCCAGCGTGGCCCTGTCCTGGTAGTTGTATTCGACCGGCGCCACCGTCTCGTCCAGGGTGACGTGGAAGTCGTAGTTGAAGTCGCTGCCGTGGGACGAGTACCACGGCAGGTTCCAGCCCATCCGGGCCTTGAACGCCTCGATCTTCGCCAGCGGCGCCCGGGACACCAGCACCAGCGTGGTGTCCCGGGCGTGCAGGTGCGACAGGTGGCCGATGTTGTCGACCAGGTACGAGCAGAACTTGCACCCGTGCTCCCAGGCCGGGTCGAACATGAAGTGGTAGACGATCAACTGGCGGCGCCCGGCGAAGAGGTCGAGCAGCTCGACCTTGCCCTCCGGGCCGTCGAAGACGTACCTCTGCTCCAGCTTCACGGCCGGCAGCGCCCGCCGCTGCGCACCCACCTCCGCCAGCCGGCGGGCGGCCTCCTCCTCGCTGGCCAGCAGCTGCCTGCGGGCAACCAGCCAGTCCTGCCTCGACACCACCTGTACGTCACTCATCTCGCTGTCTCCTCTCCGGCCACGACGGGGCTCTCATAGGTAGGTCGGAGCCGAGGGGCCGGAGGACGACACCCGGCGGCAGGTTCCGGTCAGAGTCCTACGGCCCGGCGACCGGTGCGGGCCGGACCCGGTCGTCCGGGGCCGGGACCACGGCCCGGCGGCGGCCCGGCAGCGCGACCGCGAAGGCGAGCGCGACCAGTGCGAACGCCACACAGGCGACGAAGCCGGCCCGGAAGCCGTTGGTGAGCGCGCTGGGCTGGTCGGGCCCGGTGGAGAAGGAGACCGCCACGGTCGACACGATGGCGATGCCGAACCCGCCGCCGACCTGGAAGGCGGCGTGCACGAGCCCGGACGCCAGGCCGGACTCCGACTCCGCGACCCCGGTGAGCGCGACGATCGAGGCGGTGGTGTGCGCGATGCCCAGACCGAGGCCGAAGATCACGAAGGGGAAGAAGAGGTCGCCGAGATAGTCGCCCCGGACACTGATCATGATCAACATCGCGCAGGCGACGCCGAGCATCACCACACCCGGTACGGCGGCCGGCCGGAACCCGCGCCGGGTGACCACCGCCTGCCCGACGTACGCCCCGACGACAGCCATCACCGGCATGATCGAGCCCAGGAAGCCGTACTCGATGGCCGAGTACCCGAGCACCTGCTGTCCGTAGAGGGAGGAGAGGAAGGAGAGCGAGAAGACCAGCATCGCGACCACGACCATCAAGAGGTTGCCCGTCGCGACGCTGCGCATCCGCAGCGTACGCAGCGGCACCAGCGGCGCGCTGGACCGGGCCTCGATCCCGACGAAGACCACCCCGAGCACGACCACCAGGGCGAGCAGGCCGGTGGTCCGCACGCTCGACCAGCCCGCCGCCGGCGCCTCGGAGATCGCGTACACGAGCGCGACCAGCGCCGCCGTACTGGTCAACGCACCGGCCAGGTCGAACGTCCGCCGCCGCCCGTGGTCCCGGCTCTCCCGCAGCACCAGCGGACTGACCAGCAGCAGGACCAGCACCACCGGGACGTTCACCAGGAACACCGACTCCCAGCCGAGGTTGCTGGTGAGCCAGCCACCGACCAGCATCGCGGCGGTGGCGCCGATGCCGCCGACGGCCGACCACGCGGCGATCGCCTTGTTCCGCTCGGCCCCCTCCTCGAAGGTGCTCATCAGGATGGAGAGCGCGCTCGGCACCATCATCGCCGACGACACGCCGTGCACGGCCCGAGCCGCGATCATGACCTCGGCGTTCCAGGCGAAACCGGAGAGCAGCGAGGTGACCAGGAACCCGACCAGGCCCACCATGAAGATCCTGCGCCGGCCCAGCAGGTCCGCCGACCGGCCGCCGAGCAGCAGCAGGCCGCCGAAGGTGATCAGGTTGGCGGTCAGGATCCACTGCGCCGCGCTGGCGTCGAGGGCCAGCGCCGACTGGATCGCCGGCATGCCGACGATGACGATCTGCGAGTCGAGAATCACCATGAAACTGGCGCAGCAGAGTACGACCAGCGCGGTCCAACGACGTGGATCGCGCTCGTCGCGCCCGGCGGATGTTGCGGTTACCCCGGCTGGTTCCATCTCCGCTCCTCCTCGTTACCCCGATGGCGACGTCGCCGCCGCGAGACGACGACGTCCGGCACGGCGGTCGGCGCAGCGACAGTGCTGGCGGACCGTCCGGCCGGGTCAACCTCCGCTCGACCGGCGCCCGACCTCCCGCGCCCGACGGCCGCCGGTCAGGGTCGGAAACAACACCCGCGAGACCATCGCCGGCCGCATCAGCGCCTCCGGCCGGTCGACGAGCCCGGCCACCCGCATGAAGGCGCGGGCAACGACCGGGTCCTCGGTCGCCGCGGCCTGCAACCTCGGCAGGTACGCGTTTCCCAGCCGTACCTTCACGGTGCGGCGGCCGACGACCCCCGGAAAGCCGAGGTCACCGCCGGCCGACATGTCCCAGGGCGGGTCGATCGCCCGGGCCAGGTCGCGGAAGTACCGCCGCGCATCCCGTGCGCCGCCCGCCAGGTGGTCGCGGAGCACGACCGCCCCGATCGCCGCCACCGTCATCCCCTGCGCGTAGATCGGGTTGAACACGCACGCCGCGTCACCCAGCACGAGCAGCCCCTCCGGCAACCGCGCCAGCCGCTCGTACCGGCGGCGGATGCTGCTGGGAAAGCGGAAGGAGACCGGAGTCGTCAACGGCTCCGCCCGGCGGACCGACTCGAAGATCTGCGGTACCGGCAGCGAGCGGACGTACTCCAGGAAGCCGTCCGGGTCGGTGGGAGGCCGGTCGCCGAGGATCCCGTTGAGCGAGACCGAGTAGCGGTCGGGCAGCCGGGCGAAGGTCGCCCCGCGCGGGTTGCCGGGGGTGGCGACCGAGATGATCGCGATGTCGTCGCCGATGGGATCCGTGTCCAGCGGCGCGTGGAAGTCGCACGTCGTGTAGGTCAGGTCCATCCTGACCTCCTCCTCGACGACCCGCGGACAGCCCAGCTCCGTCAGCCAGCGGGGGGTCCGCGAGCCGCGCCCGGTGGCGTCGACGACCAGGTCCGCCGGCAGCGCCCGTGGGCTGCCGAAACCCTGGGCGTCCCGCCGGTGCACCGAGACACCGGTGATCCGGCCACCGTCAGGGCTCGCGTCGAGTCCGACCACGTCCGTCCGGTCCAGAAAGGAGACATTGGACAGCTCGCCGACCCGGGCGCGCATCCGCTCCTCCAGCAGCCAGCGACCGGGCGAGATGCACACCAGGTCGGTCTCCACCTTGCGGATCATCCGGCCGCCGAAGTGCCAGCCCAGGCTGGTACCGAAGTCCCGGGTCGGCACGCCACCGGCGGCCATCTCCTTGGTGAAGCCCGGGAACAGCTCCTCGATGATCTGCTGGCCGCGGGCGAGCAGGCCGTGGATGTGGTGTCCCTGTGGGACGGCCCGGCGAGGCCCGGTCGCGCCGACCAGCGGGTCCCGGTCCACCACCGTCACGGCGCGGTAGAAGTCCGCGAGTACCCGGGCGGCGAAGAGGCCGGCCACACTACCGCCCAGTACCACCGCCCGGTCACCGACATGCTCGTTCAAGGGGACCTCCCGGGCTCCGCCACCGTTCAGGCGACTGTCACACCGCGGCCGGAGGTCGCGCATCTTCACCGTTGCTGTCACGCGGCTGCGGCGGCACCGGGTCCGTCCGGGGAGCGGCTCGGCACCGTCGACGAGGCCGGCGAAATCCACGGCTCCCCGCCGGAAGCTGATAGCCTCCCGGCGGTGACCTGACGCTCACGAAAGGTGGCGACGGTGAAGTACCTGCTGATGGTCTGCGTCGACGAATCCGTCCAGCTCAGTCCGGAGGAATCCGAGGCCGAGGTCAAGGCCGCCACCGCGTGGGCTCAGCAGATGCAGGCGCGCGGCGTGCGGGTACTCGGCGACCGCCTCCGTCCGACCAGGGAGGCCACCACGGTGCGGATGCGCGACGGTGAGCTGCTGATCTCGGACGGTCCGTTCGCCGAGACGAAGGAGCAGCTGGCGGGCTTCGACGTCATCGAGTGCGCCAACCTCGACGAGGCGATCGAGGTGGCATCCGCCCATCCCGGTGCCCAGATCGGCACGGTGGAGCTGCGCCCGTTCTGGCAGGAGTGACGGCGTGATCGAGCCGTCCTGTCCGGGGTGGACGTCGTAGCCGGGCCGCCCGCTCCGGAGTGGACGACGTAGCCGGCCTCCCTCAGCGCGCCGTTACCGGGCCGGCCCGGCCACCAGGCGCGCCGCCCGGTCCTCCAGGTAGCGCCGCTCCAGCAGACTCGCGGTCCGGCCCGCCGCCAGCCGGTAACACGAGTGCGCGGCCGTGTGGTCGCCCGCCATCTCCAGCAGGTGCGCCCGGGTGGCCTCCAACCGGTGGTGCCCGGCCAGCCGGTCGTCGGCGGCGAGCCCGCCGAGCAGCCCGAGCGCCACCTGCGGGCCGTGCACCATCGCCACCGCGACGGTGCGGTTCAACGCCACCACCGGGCTCGGTGAGACCCGCTGCAACAGGTCGTACAGGCCGAGGATCTGTGCCCAGTCGGTCTCCTCGGGCCGGGCCGCCTCGGCGTGCACGGCCGCGATCGCGGCCTGGAGCTGGTACGGCCCGGCCGGTCCCCTCGGCAGGGTGCTGGTCAGCAGCGATATTCCTTCCCGGATGGCGTCCCGGTCCCACCGGCTGCGGTCCTGCTCGCTCAACGGGATCAGCGTGCCGTCCGCACGGGTCCGCGCCGCGCGCCGGGCGTCGGTGAGCAGCATCAGCGCCAGCAGCCCGGCGACCTCACCGGCCGCCGGCCGCCGGCGGTGCACCTCCCGGGTCAGCCGGATCGCCTCCCCGGTCAGCTCGCCGCGCTGCAACCGCGGCCCGGACGTCGCCGTGTAACCCTCGTTGAAGATCAGATAAAGCACGTGCAGTACGACCCGCAGCCGGTCGGGCAGTTCCCGCTCGGGTGGCAGCCGGAACGGGATGCCGCTGGCCCTGATCCGCTGCTTGGCCCGGCGGATCCGCTGCGCCATGGTCGACTCGCTGGTCAGGAACGCGTTGGCGATCTGTCCGGTGGTCAGGCCGCCGACGGCGCGCAGCGTGAGTGCCGCCTGAGCGGGCGGGGAGAGCGACGGGTGGCAGCAGAGGAAGAGCAGCCGCAGGGTGTCGTCCTGGTCCTCCGGGCGTTCGGCCTCCGGGCCGGGTACCCACTGCTCGTCCGCCGGCAGTCGGGCCGCGGTGGTCACCTCCCGGCGTCGGCGGGCGAGTTCGCTGCGGTACTGGTCGGTCAGGCGGCGACTCCCGACCGTGGTCAGCCAGCCGCGCGGGTTGTCCGGCACACCCTCGCCGGGCCACTGCGTCGCGGCCGCCAGCAGCGCGTCCTGGACCGCGTCCTCGCAGGCGTCGAAGTTCCCGTGCCGCCGCACCAGCGTGGCGAGCACCTGGGGGGTCAGCCGGCGCAGCAGATCGGCGAGATCGCCGTCAAACTCCATGGCTCCATCATGCAACGACCGGCCTGGCCACGGGCCCGGGTCTCGTCGTTCCGGCGGGCCACAAGCCCAGCAAGTTGGAAGAATATTCGAAACTGACCGGCGTCTATGGTGATGACGTGATCGAGCGATCCGGGCATCCGGGCACCGATCGAGCGGCGCAGCAGCGACCACCCGCAATTCTGATTCCCGGTGCCCACCTGCCCATATCCGGTTGATTCGCGGATTAGCCACTGGAGGTACCGAGCATGGAGAAGGCTGTCTGCCCATTCGTCCTCGACCCGGAAGGCCGGGACACCCACGCGGAAACCGAGCGGCTGCGCGAGCAGGGCCCGATCGCCCGGGTGGAACTCCCGGGCGGCGTCCTCGCCTGGTCGGTGCACAGCTACGAGTTGGCCAAGCAGATCCTCATCGACGAACGGTTCTCCAAGAATCCGCGCCGGAGCTGGCCGGCGTTCATCAACGGGGAGATCCCGCCGGACTGGCCGCTGATCACCTGGGCGGTGATGGACAACATGGCCACCCACGACGGCGCGGACCACACCCGGCTGCGCGGCCTGCTGCTGAAGGCGTTCACGACGCGCCGGGTCGAGGCGATGGCACCGCAGTTGGAGACGACGGCGAAGGAGCTCCTCGACGACCTGGCCACCGCCGCCCGGGACGAGGTGGTGGACCTGAAGACCCGGTACTGCCAGGCGCTGCCGGCCAGGATGATGTGCGACCTCTTCGGCGTGCCGGACGAGGCCCGGGCCGACGTGCTGCGCGGCGGGCACGTCAACGTGGACACCCGGATCACCCCGGAGGAGGCGGCCGCCAACGTCGACCAGTGGACCAAGGCGATCGCCGATCTCGTGGTGCACAAGCGGCAGCACCCCGGGGACGACCTCACCACCGCACTGATCGCGGCCCGGGACGAGGACGGCTCGCGGCTCACCGACGACGAGTTGATCGGGACGCTGCACCTGATGCTCGGCGCCGGCTCGGAAACGATGGTCAACTCGCTGAGCCACGCCATCATCGCGGTACTCGACGATCCGACACTGCGTGCCCAGGTGATGGCCGGCGAGGTCTCCTGGAACGAGGTGATGGAGGAGACCCTGCGGGTGGAGTCGCCCGTGGCGCACCTACCGTTCCGGTTCGCCACCCAGCGGTTCGAGATCGGCGGCGTGACGATCGAGCAGGGCGACCCCGTGATGATCGACTACGCCGGGCTCGGGCGGGACCCGGAGCTGCACGGCGAGACCGCCTGCGTCTTCGACGCCACCCGGAAGGACAAGACCCACCTCTCCTTCGGCCACGGCGTGCACTACTGCCTCGGGGCGCGGCTGGCCAAGCTGGCAACTTTGATCATGTTGCCGGCGCTCTTCGACCGCTTCCCGCACCTCGAACTCGCGACCCCGAAGGACCAGCTCGCACCGCAGGGCACGTTCATCATGAACGGCCGCCGCGACGTCCCGGTCCACCTGTGGGGCCGGGTGGCCGCATGAAACCCTTCCGGATCGCGATCCCGCAGGCCGACCTGGACGACCTGGACCGGAGACTGGCCGCCACCCGCTGGCCGACCGAGATTCCGGACTGCGGATGGGACCGCGGCGTACCGCTCGGCTATCTCCGGGAACTGGTCGACTACTGGCGGACCAGCTACGACTGGCGGGCGGCCGAGGCGCAGCTGAACTCGTACCCGCAGTTCACCACCGAGATCGACGGCGCGAACCTGCACTTCCTGCACGTCCGCTCGCCGGAACCGGCGGCCGTTCCGCTGCTCATCACGCACGGCTGGCCGGGCTCCGTCGTGGAGTTCCTGGACGTCATCGGCCCGCTCACCGACCCCCGGGCACACGGTGGGGATCCGGCCGACGCCTTCCACGTGGTCGTACCCGCCCTGCCCGGCTTCGGCTTCTCCGGCCCGACCCGGGAGCCGGGCTGGAACGTCCCCCGGATCGCCGCCGCCTGGGCGCAGTTGATGCACCGCCTCGGCTACCAGCGGTACATCCCGCAGGGTGGCGACGTCGGTGCGTGGATCACCCTCACCCTCGCCGGGCTC
This sequence comes from Plantactinospora sp. B6F1, assembly GCF_040120695.1. NCBI lineage: Bacteria > Bacillati > Actinomycetota > Actinomycetes > Micromonosporales > Micromonosporaceae > Plantactinospora > Plantactinospora sp. B6F1. The sequence goes on from NZ_JBEEAC010000019.1 coordinate 63,965, forward strand.
GACGCCGAGCACGTGCTCGGGGCACACGTGAACTTCCTCTTCACCGCTCCCCCGCCCGATCCGGCGGCGCTGGCGGGCCTCGAACCCGCCGACCGGGAACGCCTCGAACTGCTGGCGAGGTTCCTCGCCGACGGCTCCGGTTACATGCTGCTCCAGGCCACCCGCCCGCAGACGCTGGCGTACGCCCTCACCGACTCGCCGGTCGGGCAGCTCGCCTGGATCGTCGAGAAGTTCCGGGAGTGGAGCGACTCGGCGAAGGTCCCGGAGGACGCGATCGACCGGGACCGGATCCTCACCAACGTCATGCTCTACTGGCTGACCGCGACCGCCGGCTCCTCGGCCCAGTTCTACTTCGAGACCGCCGACCAGCTCCCGACCGCGGCGACGCCGCCGGCCCCGCCACCGCCGCTGCCCGTACCGCTCGGCGTGGCCGTCTTCCCCCGCGACTCGGCCCGGCCGGTCCTGCGCTTCGCCGAGCCGGCGTTCCCGAACATCGTGCAGTGGCACGAGTTCGACCGGGGCGGCCACTTTGCCGCGCTGGAGGAGCCGGACCTGTTCGTCGACGACCTTCGACGGTTCGCCCGCGCCACCCGCTGACGACAGGTGCGGGGAAGGGCCCCCGCTACAGAAAATGCTGTGCGGGGCCCCTCCCCGCATGTCAGTTGTGCGGCGGCGAGAGGTCCGGTACGGCCGCCGCGCCGGCGAGCCGGTCCGAGACGTGTCCGGCACGGTGCAGCCAGCGGACCGTGTCGCGCAGGGTGGTCTCGAAGGTGGTGCCGGCCGGACCGAGGAGCCGGTCGGTGGCGCTGGTGTCGACGGTGCGGCCGACCAGGCAGGTGTAGATGGCGCCGTACTCCGCCGGGATGTGCACCGGCACCAGCCGCTGGACGAGGCTGGCCAGCGCGCCGACCGGCAGCATGGCGGCGGCCGGGAGGTGGACGGCGGGCAGCGTCCGGCCGGTGACCCGGCGCAGCACCCGGACGAATTCGCGGGTGCCGACGTACCGGCCCTGGGCGAGGAACCGGCGTGGTCCACGGCCCGGGCTGAGCACGGCGGCGTGCAGCCGGGCGACGTCCCGGACGTCGCCGACCGGAAAACCGCCCGACGGCCACATCGGCATGAGACCGCGCAGGGCGTTGCGGACCCGGGCGGCCTGGTCGCCGAGCTTCGGGTCGTGCGGGCCGAGGGTGGCCAGCGGGTAGGTGATGACCACCGGGGCACCGGCCCGCTGGGCCCGCCGGGCGACCGTCTCGGCGCGGGCCTTCGTCGCCAGGTACGTCTCGCGCGGCACGCCGACCGGGGAGTCGGTGCCCAGCGGTTCCCGGTCGGTGGGGAGCAGGGCGGCGAAACTCGACACGTACACGATCGGGTCGGCGCCGGCCGCGCGGGCGGCGTCGAGCACCAGTTCGGTGCCGCGGACGTTGACCGCGCGCATGGCGGCACCGGCCCGGCTGTCGAAGCTGTACACCGAGGCGGCGTGCAGTACCGCGTCGCAGCCCCGGACGGCCCCGGCCACCGCGTCCGGGTCGGTCACGTCGCCGGGGCGGAGCTCGACACCGTGGTGTCGGAGACCGCGAACGCTCCCGCTGCCAGGGCCGACGCCGAGCGGCCCGAGCGCGGGGGCGACCCGGGCCGGGTCACGGACCAGCAGGCGCACCCGGTGACCCGCGCGCAGGATCTCCGCCACCGAATGGCAGCCCAGGAAGCCGGTACCCCCGGTCACCAACACCAGCACGTCGCATCGTCCAGTCCCGGCCGGTCGGCCGCTAGGTCGAACATCCTCGATCCAGCAGAGCGTCGCCTCAGCCGGCGTGCACGGTCATCGGCAGTCCGCCACGGATGCGCAGCGAGAGCATCGGCTCGGCCACCACCCGGCGGCCCGGTACCAGACTCAGCCGCAGGTCACGGGCGACCATGGCGACGACGAAGACCGCCTCCATCATCCCGAGATGGTTGCCGACGCAGAACCGCGGCCCGGCCCCGAACGGGATGTACGCGTACCGGGGCCGGTGCCCCGCACCGGCGCGGGCCGGGTCGAACCGCTCCGGGTCGAAGCGCTCCGGGTCGGCCCAGAACCCCGGGTGCCGGTGCAGGGTGTACGGGCAGATCAGCACGTCGGCGCCGGCCGGAACCCGGTAGCCGCCCACCTCGTCGGCCTGTTGGGCGAGCCGGGAGAGCATCCAGACCGGCGGGTAGAGCCGCATCACCTCTTCGACGACCATCGTGGTGTACCGGAGTTCGCGCAGGTCCTCGTACTCCGGCAGCCGGTCCCCGAGCACCCGGCGGGCCTCGGCGCGCACCCGTTCCCGCACCTGGGGGTGCCGGTCGAGCAGGTGGAAGGTCCAGCCGAGCGTGCTGGCGGTGGTCTCGTGGCCGGCGAGCAGCAGCGTGACCAGTTCGTCGCGCATCCGCCGCCGGCCGACGGCCGGGTCGCGTTCCTCCGACGTGGACGTGATCAGCCGGGAGAGCGCGTCGTCGCCGGACGGATCCCGGGTCCGGTCCCGGACCAGGTCGTCGACGATCCGTTGCAGCTCGGCGCGGGCCCGCCGGAACCGGAGCTGGTGCGGCAACGGCACCCACATCGGGACGGCGCTCATCGACACCATCTCGAACATCGCCTGGTCCTGCATCGCCTCGAAGGCCTGCCCGAGCGTTCCGAAGCCGCCCAGGTCGGCGTCGAGCAGGGTCCGGCCGAGTACGCCGAGGGTCAGCCCGGTCATCTCGCGCACCACGTCGACGGGTTCGCCGCCCTGGCGGGCCCGGAGCCGCAACATCAGCTCCGCCGCCTCCTCGGCGATCACCCCGGCCTGCCGGGCGATCCGGCGGTGCTGGAAGACCGGCTGGATCACCGTGCGCTGCTTGCGCCACAGCTCGCCCTCGCTGGTCAGCAGCCCGTCGCCGAGGGCTCGCCGGGCCTGGGCCAGGCCGAGTCCCTTGTGGTAGTTGCCGGGGTTGTCCGCCAGCACGTACTTGGCGTGGTCGGGGTGGTTGAAGAAGTAGAGCACCTTGGGGCCCATGGCGATCCGGACGGCGTCGCCGTACGCCTCGGCGGCCGAGGACATCAGCCCGAGCCGGTCCCGGACCAGTTTCCACAGCAGGCGGGGCGCGGAGCGGGCCGGTGGACCCGGCGGGACCTGGACGGGGGCGGTCAGGGACACGTCGTGGTCACCTCGCTCACGTCGTTGGTGCGGGCGGCCGGGCCGGTCCGGTCGAAGCGGCCGCGCAGGAAGACCAGCGGGTCGGCGCCGTCCGGCTCTGCGACCGGGAGCTGTGCGGCCGAGAGCACGGTGCCGAGGAAGATGGTGTGGTCGCCGCCGTCGTAGCTGCGCCAGACGTCGCACTCGAAGTGCGCCAGCGCGCCGGAGATCAGCGGCGCCCCGGTCACCGGTCCGGGCCGCCAGTCGACGGAGTCGAACTGCGCGGCGCCGAGCGGCCGCCGCCGGTCGGCGAAGTACCGGGCGACGGCCTCCTGGCGGGCGGCGAGCACGGAGACCCCGAACGACGTCGTGCCGTCGAGGCAGCCGTGCATGATCGCCTTCCGGTCGATGCAGACCAGCAACAGCGGCGGCTCCAGCGACACCGAGGCGAACGAGTTGGCCGTCATCCCGTGTGGCACCCCGCCGCCGACGGTCACCACCGTGACGCCGGTGGCGAACGCCCCACACGCCCGGCGCAACGACTGGGCGTCGACCGTGCTGCGCGCCTCCAGGGTCATGGCTGGCTCCCCGCCGGGAGGTACGCGTCGAGCGCCCGGGCCAGCGCCTCCGGCACCCGGGCCGGCGCGGTGGCGCCGTTCGGCCCCCGCATGCAGGCCACCCGCTGCCGGCCCCGGGCGACCAGGGTCTGCCCGCCGCCCGGGTCGAGCCGGAGGTAGTCGAAGCCGAACTCGAGCTGGGTGTGCGCCAGGTCCACCAGCCGCATCCGGACGGCGAGTTCGTCGAAGGCGGTGATCTCGGCGAAGAACTCGCAGTCGACCTTCAGGGTGAACAGCTTCAGGTCGGCCTGGAGGTCCGCCAGGACGTCCGGGGCCCGCTCCTTCAGGAACATCTCCCGGCACCGGCCCTGCCAGCGCAGGTAGTTGACGTAGTAGACGTTCCCGACCAGGTTCGTCTCCTCGAACCCCACGGTGTGCAGGTACTCGTAGTACTTGTCCGTCATCACGACCACCCGTCGGTGAGTACCGCGACCACCACCGGCGCCGAGACGCCGTGCAGCCGGGTCGCGAGCGTGACGATCCGCAGCGTGCCGGAGGCGAGGACCAGCCAGCCGTCCCGGCGTACCGCGCCCAGGGTGAGCGGGGCGTGCGCCGGCAGGCCCGCCTTGGCCAGGCACTCCAGCGCCGTCCAGATCCGGGTGGCGGCGGTGTCCGGGTCCTCGCCCAGTTCGGTGGCGGTCAGCTCGGCCAGCCCGGCGTGCTGGCCGAGCAGCGCCCGCCAGTCCGCCCGGTCCCGTTCGGCGACCGGCTCGACGTCGCAGCCGAGCGTTCCGGTGGCGGCGACGCAGAGCGTCACCCCCGCGCCGTGCGAGACCGAGACGGTCCGGTCCCCGTCGACCTCGGGCCGGCCGTCCGGGCGGTACCGGAGCCGCGTCGGGGCGCCGAGCGCCCGGCCGGCGGCCACCGCGGTGTGCCGGCGGTCCCGGGCCGTCCGGTCCGCCGGCACCGGCTCCACCGCGACCCCGATCCGGGCGCCGACGACCTCCTCCAGCGCCCGTTCCAGGTACGGGCCGAGCAGCGGTGCCACCCACGGGCCCCGGCCGTCCCTCTTCCGTACGGCGCGCAGCCGCAGCCCGTCCCACCGCTCCACGACCGCACCGTCCGGGGTACGCACGGCGATGTCGTAGACGTACGTGTCGCCGTCGCGGCCGCGTTCGGTGGCGCAGAAACGCACCTCGTCGAGGTCGTCCAGCGCCCGGCCGGCCGGGTGTACCCGCTCGACGCCGGCCGGCAGCAGCGTGGCGTGCGGCACGCAGACCTGGTTGCCGTGCATCAGCGCGTCCCGCATCCCGGGGTCGGCGAGCAGCCGCGCGCCGGGGAGGAACGGCGCGATCCAGTCGACGGTCGCCTCGACGGCCAGGTCGGCGTCGACGTGCCGGGCGGCGGCCCGGTGGTACCGCCGTAGCCGGTGGAACCGCTCGCCCTGGAACAGCGTGTCGCCGTAGAGGTCCCGGGCCGGCTCCAGCGGCACCGGCGGCAGCCCGGCACCCGCCCGCTCCGGCGGGCCGTCGGGGACGGCGGCGTCGGTGAAGCGCAGCCGGGCCAGGAAGTGGTCGACGACGAAGTCGGTCTCCGCGCTGCGGATCGCCACCGCCACGGTGTCGTCGTCGACCACGGTCGCGGCGACCCGGATCGTGGTGCTGCCGTCCGGCGGTACCACGATCGGGCGCGGGAACTCGACCTCCTCCAGCACCGGCACGGTGTCCCGCCCGGTGACCGCGACCGCGGCCTGCACCATGGCCTCCATCCCGAAGACCGCCGGGAAGAGAAGGTTGCCGTCGAGAAGGTGGTCGCCGAGGTAGCGGTCGGTGCCGGGGTTCAGCTCCACCTCGCAGACCAGCTCGACGCCGTGGTAGCGGACGAGTGGACGGTCGACGAAGCGCAGCAGCGGCAGCTCGGGGACGTCCCGGCGTACCGTGTCGATCCCGTCGGTGCGGCCGCTGACCACCACGCAGGTCGGCGCGTCCGGGTCGGCGAGCAGCCGCCGCAGCAGGCGTACGCCGTCGTCGGGGGTGATCGGGGTGATGCCGTCCCGGTACAGGCCCTCCAGCACGGAGAGCCGCTCTCCCATCCCGACGCCGGACCAGACCGACCACTCCAGGCAGAGCGCGCGGCAGCCGGGGTGCCGGGCGGCGACCTCGGCGGTGAGGTCGGCGAGCCACTCGTTGGCGGTGGCGTAGTGCGCCTCGCCGCGCAGCCCGGCCCGGCCGATGATGCTGCCGAAGCTGACCAGCAGCCGCAGCCGGTCGGGGTCGACCGCGTCGAGCAGCGCGCGCAGGCCGTCGACCTTCGGCGCGAAGGTGCGGCGGAACGCGTCGGCGTCGAGGCTGGCCAGGGCCGCCGGTTCGTTGCGGCCGGCGCCGTGCAGGACGGCGGTGACCGGTCCGAGCGCGGCGGTCACCTCGGCGACGGCCCGCCGCACCTGGGTCGGGTCGGTCACGTCGGCGCGGGCGTAGTGCAGCCGTACCCCGGCCGCCGCCATCCGGCTCAGGTTCGCCTCCAGTTCCGGGTCGTCGGCCGGGTCGGAGCGGCCGAGTACCGCCATCCTCGCCCCGGTGTCGGTGGCCAGCGCCAGCGCGCACTCCGCGGTGATGCCCTTGCCGCCGCCGGTGACCAGCAGCACGTCCCCGTCGTCGAGCGGCGGGACGACCCGGGTCGGGCGGACCGGCATCGGGCGCAGCGTCGGTACCCGCCGCACCCCGGCGGCGTCGTAGTACGCCTCGGCGAACCGGGTCGTGCCGCGTACCTCGGCCACGACGTGGTCGACGGCGGCCGGCGTCGGCGGCACGTGCGCGATCGTGGTACGCACGTGCGGCGCCTCCAGCCGGAGCGTCTTCGCCAGCCCGGCCGCGCCCCGGCCGTGTTGCACCAGCACGAACCGGTCACCGGTGGTGCCGGCGGCGGCCGCCTTGGCGCCGAGCAGGGCCAGTTCGAGGTGCTGCTCGGTGCAGTCGGGCGGCAGGCAGACCAGGGTGCCGGCGCCGAGGCCGGCGCGTTCCAGGGCGTGCCGCAGCGGCTCGGCGAGCGGGCTGTCGGCGGGCGCGTACACCCGCCACCGGCCGCTGGCCTCGGGCTCGCCGCGCGGGGGCGGCCCGGTCTCGTCGAGGTCGACCCGGAACGCCCGGGACCAGGACGCGGCCCCGGCGACGACGGCGGGCGGCCCGGCGGCGCCGGCCGGCGCGTTCTCGGCCAGCTCCGCGAGCGCGTCGGCCAGTTCGCGTACGGTCGCGGTGGCGAAGTTCGTCGGCCCCTGCGGGGCGGCGACGGCGACCTGCTGGGCCACCTGGTTGACCAGCTGCCCGACGGTGATCGAGCTGAGGTGCAGGTCGTCGAGGAGCCGGCTCTCCTCACGGACCAGTTCCAGCGGCAGCTCCGCGCGCTCCGCCGCCAGCCGGCGGAGGGTGTCCACTATCGACTCGCCGGGATGCTCCGTCGGGTCCGGTGCGGCGGGAGCCTCGACCGGCGCGTTCCGGCGTACGGCGCTGCGCAGCCGCAGCGGCGGGGCCGCCTCGCAGGGACTCTCGAAGAAGGTGAACTCGGCGCCGACCTGGAGCGGGCGGACGAGACGGCCGTGGAAGAGCCCGGCGTGCACCGGGGCCGCGCCGACGACGTACGCGGCCCCGACCACGGCCAGCAGCCCGGCGAGCGACTCGTCGTCGGTGTCCAGCGGTACGGCCGGCACGTCGGTGGCCGCCGCCGCCAGCCCGCTGAGCACCCGGCCCGGGCCGACCTCCACGAACAGGTCGATGTCCTTCGCCACCAGGGTCACCGCCTGGGTGAAGAGCACCGGATCGGTGATCTGGCGGCGCAGCAGCGCCGGGACGTCGGTCTCGGCCGCCAGCGGCTCGCCGGTGACCGTCGAGACGATCCTCCGCCCGACCGGTCCGATCCGCTCCCCGGTCAGCCGGCCCGCGAAGGCTTCGGCGGCGGGCGCGACGAGCGGCGAGTGGAACGCGTGCGACACCGGTAGGCGGCGCCAGCCGATCCCGGCGGCGTCGGCCCGGCGGCCGACGTCGTCGAGCGCCGCGACGGTGCCGGCGACCACCGTCTGCTGTGGTCCGTTGTAGGCGGCGACCACCACCGGTAGCCCGGTCAGCAGCGGCTCCACCACCTCCGGGGACTCGTTGACCCCGAGCATGCTGCCGGAGGCGCTGTGCTCGGCCATCGTCCGGCCCCGGACCGAGGCGATCCGCAGCAGGGTCTCCTCGTCGAGCGCGCCGGCCCAGTGCAGCGCCGAGATCTCGCCGAGACTGTGCCCGACGGCGGCGGCGGCCTCGACCCCGAGCATCGACAGCGCGCGCAGGCCCGCCGCCGATCCGGTGACGATCCTCGGCTGGGCGACCGCGGTCGCCACCATGTCGCCGCTGCCGGGCAGCGCCGCCGAGGCGTACACCTCGGCCACCTCGGCGAAGCGGCGGCGCAGCGCACCGCCGCTGGTGCCCCGGCCGGATCCCTGGCCCGGGAAGAGGAACGCGATCCGGCCCGGCCCGCTGGCGTGGCCGAGGAAGCCCCGCCCGTCCGCGGTGAAGAGCGTGGTCTCGCCGGCGTCCAGCGCCTCGCGGAGGCCGCGCAGCCGCCGCTGCGCGTCGTCCGGCGAGGAGACCACCACGGCCGCCCGGTACGGCCCGCCGCGCAGCTCCCGGTGCAGGGTGGCGGCCAGGTCGGCGAGCTGGGCGTACGACAGGGCCGGCACGAAGTCGAGCACCATCTCCAACCGGGTACGCAGTTCCGCCGGGGTGACCCCGTCGACGACGAGCAGTTCCACGTCCTGCACCGAGGCGGCCAGCGCGCGGGTGCGGGTGTCGAAGGGCACCCGGCGGGCCCGGTCGGTCTGGTCGAGCACGATGTGCGTGTTGATCCCGCCGAACCCCATGGCCGTGACACCGGCCCGCACGGCGGTACCGGTCGGCCACGGCTCGGCCTGGCGCAGTACCCGCAGCGCCGCCGTCTCCTCGTCCAGCAGTTCGTGCGGTTCGACGCAGCCGACGGCCGGCGGGAGCACCTGGTGGTGCACCGCCATCGCCGCCTTGATCAGGCCGGCCACCCCGGCCGCCGCCTTGGTGTGCCCGATCATCCCCTTGATCGAGCTGATCGCGGCCGGCGGCGCCGCGGAGTCCGCCGCGCGCCGGGCCAGGGAGAGCGCCCTGAGTTCGGTCGCGTCCCCCACCGCGGTGCCGGTTCCGTGCCCCTCGAACAGGCCGACGGTCTCGATGCCGAAGCCGGCCCGCTCGTACGCGCGACGCAGCGCGAGTTGATAGCCGCTCACCTCGGGCCGGGTGATGCCGCCCTTGCCGTCCGAGGAGATGCCCCAGCCGGCGATGGTGGCGTAGACCCGGTGCCCGGCCCGCCGCGCCTCCCGCTCGCGCATCAGCACGACCATGCCGCAGCCCTCGCCCGGCCAGAAGCCGTTGGACCTGCGGTCGTAGATCCGCATCTCGTGCCGGGCCAGGGCGCCGGTCTTGGCGAACCCGACGATCTCGAACGGGTCGATCGAGAGGTCCACCCCGCCGGCGACCGCGACGTCGACCTCACCGTCGACGAGTGTCTTGCAGGCGGTGGCCACCGACAGCAGCGAGGAGGAGCAGGCGCCGTCGACGGTGTACCCGCCGCCCTTGAGGTCGAAGTGGTTGCAGATCCGCCCGGCGATGGTGTTGGAGAGCCCGCCGGCCAGACTGTCCTCGTCGATCGCCGGGAACGGGCTCTTGAAGGTCTCCTCGAAGTCGTCCAGGAAGGTGGAGAGCTGGTCGTCGTCCCAGTCCTGGTCCTTCAGCGCGGCGGCGACCATCCGGCGGACGTACGGCCAGCGCAGCCGTAGCTGGTTGGCCCGGGAGAACTCGCCGGTCAAGGTGTTGCCGACGACCACGCCGGTACGCTCGCGCGGCAGCCCCTCGGCCATCGGGAAGCCCGCGTCGGCGAGCGCCCGGGCGGCGGTGTCCAACGCCAGCCAGTGGGTCAGGTCGGTGGAGCGGTAGGTGCTGCCGGCGATCTTGTAGGCGATCCGGTCGAACCGGTACCCCTCGATGACCGCCGCCATCCGGGCGTAGAACCGGTCCGGTGTGGTGGGGTCGGCGTCCCAGTAGTCCTCCAGCCGCATCCGCTGGTCGGGCAGGCGCCGGAACGCGCGCCGGCCGGCCAGGGCGTTCTCCCACAGCTCCTTGGGCGAGGTGGCGTCCGGGTACTGGCACGCCATGCCGACGACGGCGATCCTGGTCATGCGGTCACCACCTCCTTGCCGGCGGGCTCCTCGTCGGCCCGGTCCCGGCCGTTCGGGGAGGCGACCAGGACGGGGGAGACCGCGGCCGCCGCCGCGGCGGTGGCCGCGGCCTCACGCTGCTCGCGGGCCTGGTTGACGAAGTGGATCGACCAGAGGAAGCCGCCCCGGATCAGGCAGACGATCGCGGTGGCGAAGAAGATCCCGTACGCGATGCCGGCGCCGGTGACGATGCCGTAGACGACCGCCACGCCGGCCCCGAACGCGACCTGGGAGGCCGGGCGGGACGGGCTGGTGCCGGGGTCGGTCACCATGTAGTTGGTGAAGAGTACGAACGCGACGCCGGTCATCATCGCCAGGGCGGCCGTGATCGAGGTGTCCAGGACGATCCCCCGGAAGACCGCCTGGAGGGCGAACGCGCCGAGCCAGCCCATGATCAGCCACATCCGGCCGGTGAGCATGCCGTTGATCATCGTCCCGCCGAGGATGATGACGGCCGGGATGATCCAGTCCACCGGACCGCCGACGTGCTCGGTGAAGTGGTACGGCGGCGCGACGCTCGCCCAGGGGAAGAGCAGCAGGATCACCGCGATCCCGAAGTTCGACGGGTTCATGTAGTGCCGCAGCCGACCCCGTACCGGCGCCCGCAGCACCCACTTGGCGCCGATCGCGACGGCGATGCCGAACATCATCGGCAGCACCCGGTCGTTGACGTAGATCAGCATGTTGAGCGCGAGGCTGGTGATGTGCGCCGGGTAGAGGAACTCGACCATGCCGCGTACCCCGCCACCGAGGAACCGCGGGGACCGCCCTTCCGACCGTGCGCCGATGACCTCCAGGAAGATCTCCACGGTGTATCCGGTGAGGATCGCGATGAACGGCCAGGTCCAGGCCTGCTCGAAGCCGAAGAGCGTGTAGCCGAGGATGTTGAACACCGTGATCGAGATGGCGAAGTTGCGCAGTGCCTTGATCACCTTTGGGTCGTGCCGGGGTGGATTCTTGGTCTTCTCGGCCATCTCCGTCTACCTCTCCCGCGCGTGCGTACCGAGCTCGAGCGCGTGCCAGCCCGGCTCCAGTCGAAGATCCTGTTGGTGCAGCTGCCCGGCGCGGTCCCGCCACCGCAGGTGCACCTGCACGGGCCCGCTGACGTCGCGGCCCAGCCCGATGTGCACCTCGTGGCTGCGCTTGCCGGAGTGCCCGCTGCCGCCGTCCACCCGGCCGAGCAGGGTCCGCCCGTCCTCGGTGGTGACCGTCACCTGCGCCCCCACCACCGGGGACCCGGGTCCGGGGGCGGGCTGCGCCGCACCCGGGACGGGCGACGTCTCCGCGCCCGCCGCAGCCGGCGGTGCCGCGTCGGTACCGTCCGGGGCCGGCGGTGCCGCGTCCGTACCGTCCGGGGTTGGCGACGCCGCGTCGGTACCGCTGCCCGGAGCCGGCGGGGTGTCGGCGTCGGCCGACGCGGCCGGGTGGCGCAGCCGCAGGCCCAGGAAGGCGCCCGGGGACGGGCTCTGGTTGTGGTAGAAGACCGGCGCGTCCCACTGCCGGGCGACCGCGAAGTCGAGCCGGCCGTCGCCGTCGGCGTCACCGGTCGCGATCCCCCGGGTCGGCACCGGAATCGCGAGCCCGAGCTGCCCGGCCACGTCGGTGTAGCGCCCGTCCCGGTTCCGGACGAAGAAGTGCAGGCGCTGGGCGCCCCCGATGTCGTCGCCCGCCTCCAGCCTCGGCCAGAACTCCGGGTGCTCCAGCAGGCCGTCGTTCGTCATGGCCAGCTCCTGGAGCTGGGGCCAGCGGTTGACCTCGCCCTTGAGGAACCCGGTGGTCTGGGCCACCTGCAACTCGCCGCTGTTGTCGAAGTCGGCCAGCTTCACGTCCCAGCCCCAGCCCGACCAGGCGAGTCCGAGCGGCGCGCTGCGATCCTCGAAGGGCGCCCGGCCGTCGCCGAACCGCGCGCGCAGGTCGTCGGCGTTCTTCGCGGTGTTCACGAACGCGAAGTGGCTCTCCTCCAGCCCGAACGTGGTGGTGATGTTGCTGACGAACATGTCGTACAGGCCGTCGCCGTCGATGTCGCCGAAGTCGACGCCCATGCCCTTGAAGGAGTCCGCACCCACCCGCTTCGAGTTGGGCACGAACGCCTGCCGCGCGGCCTTGACGACCGAGAACCTGAACCTCCCCGGTGTGGACTGGTTGTAGAGCAGGCGGTCCGGGCCGAAGTCGTGCGCCAGGTAGAGCTCCGGCAGTCCGTCGCCGTCGAAGTCGTTGCCGCCCGAGGCGAGCGCCCAGCCCTTGGAGACATCGGTCGGCAGGGCGTCCGGGACCATCTCGTAGGTCGCGGTGGGCTGCGCCCCCGAGGTGGCCCCGGTCCACCGGAACAGGTAGTCCTCGCCGCCGTTGAACGCGTGCGACATCGACCGGTTCATCGCCACCCCGCCGGCCTTGGTGTCGTCCAGCACCGGGCCGTGCGGGAAGTAGTTGCCGAGGTAGATGTCGAGGTGGCCGTCGCCGTCGAAGTCGTCGACCGCGGCCGTGTTGGAGTTCCACAGCGGACCGTTGTACTCCGCGCCGCTCGTCCCGGGCACCAGCTCGACGGCCCGGTAGGAGGCCGCGCCGAGGGAGGTGGCCCCGGCCCGCGCCAGGTAGAGGACGGGGGTACGTCCCCACAGGTAGACGAGCAGGTCCATCCGGCCGTCCTCGTTGAAGTCGCCGGGGACGCAGCCCATCGGGGCCGACGCCCGGTGCGTCGGCAACGCCGTCAGGTCCACCGCGAACGGCGGGTACCGGTCCGCCCGTGCCCCCGGCACCGGGGTCACCACCACCTGGTCGATGCGCGGGTCGGTGATGCACAGGTCGTTGGCGAACCCGTCACCGTCGAGGTCGTTCATCGCGACACCGGCGCCGACCGAGGAGATCCAGGCGTCGATGTGCCGGTAGTCCTTGTTCACCCGGCGGATCGTCTGCTGCGGGAAGCCGCCCGGCATCGCCACCGAGTACGGCGTGAACTCGAACCGGCTCGCCAGGCCGTCGAGTTCGGCGGAGGAGGCGGTGGGTAGCCGGGCCGCCTGGAAGAACGTGGCCATCAGGGCCAGCGCGACGATTCCGGGCAGCTGCCTGCGCAGCCAGCCAGCTTTCTGAGCCATGTGCTAGCACCTTCCGATAGAGACGAACTCGTGGGCGACGCGCCGGCGCCACACCTCGTAGCCGGGCACGTCGCCGCGAACGGGGCCCTCCGGGCGGTTCCCGTCGCTGCACCGCGCCGCCTCGGCGGTGGACATGCCGCAGAAGACGCGGGTGGCGACCTCGTTGTGCGGCACGACCAGGCCGGCGCGCAGCCGGGCGGCGGCGGCGAACGCCGCGCCCTGGGCCAACTGGGGCCGACAGTCCCCGGCCGCGTCCCACAGGCTCCTCAGCTCGGACTCGTCCGCCCCGCCCGCGTAGGTGGCCGCCAGGCCGGCTCCGGAGTACAGGTCCGGCCACCGGTGCCGGGGGAACGTCTCGATCGTCCTGACCACGAGCGCCGGGGCGGTGCCGCAGACGAACCAGAGCGCCCGGCCGACGCCCTGGTCCAGCACCCGGTCCGCGTACCACCGTGGACCCTCCACCGGCCAGGGGAACCGCTCGGGCCGGTACCGCTGGTGCACGTACCGCCCGGTGTGGAAGTACGCCTGGTGGAAGCCGTACCCGTCGAGCGCGAGCCAGCGCAGGACCGGATCCGTCGGTGCGATCCGGGACCAGCGGGCCCGGGGCAGCCGCGCCATCGCCCAACCGATGCCCACGTAGGCCATGTAGACGTGCGCCCCGCCCGCTCCGGCGAGGAACCGGGGGATATTGCCGCCACGACTCAACGGAAGCGCGTCACGAATGGCGAACCCCATCGCGGCACCCTCGTAAGCGAATCCGCGAAAGCGCACCGGGATCCGTTCGAGTTCCGATTCCGCCTCGTCGGCGGTACGCGCCTGCGCGGCATGCGCGAAGCCGGTCAGAAAGGTGCTACCAATCTTCTCCAGCAATTCCTTGGAGGCCGCATCCTTCTCGTGGAAGCCGCGTACGTCCAGTCTGGTCGCTGAGGTACTCGGGGTCAGAATGCGCCGCCGCAGCCCTCGCCAAACACTAGTCAACTCTCCCCCCAAGGCATTGGATGGCCGTTGGTCGGTGGTTTGCGCCCAGCTTCGCAGAGCAATCCGGACCGCGTCTTCTTCCGCATTGCTGCGGTCTTCTTCGAAGATGCTTTCGTGATTGCGGTAGGCACACCACAAAACAGCCCCGGCAAGTAATGCCGGCACCTAGGAATTAATTGACGGACGAATCAGGAAACGCGGTCGGCCACGTGGAGTGCGCCGATCCGGCGCGCGGCCGCGTAGCTCGCCCACGCCGCCGCCTCGACCAGCGCGGCGTCCCGCGGCTCGGCCAGCCGGAACTCCCGCACGGTGTCCTCGTCCACCTGGTGCGAAGCGAACGCGGTCAGCAGGGCCAGCCGGCCGGCCGGCCGGTCCGGCACCGGAAGGTCGGCGACGAGCCGCTCGCACCACTGGCGACTCAGGCCCGCCTCCTCACCCCGCCAGCCGGCGAGCCGGTCGAGCACGAGGTGCCGCACCGCCGGCGACAGGGCCCGCTGTCCGGCGCGTTCGAAGGCGGCGAAGGACCGGGCCACCGCCTCCGCGATCTCCGGCTGCCCGGCCGCCCAGCCGGCGTCCGCCGGTAGCGGTGCCGCGGGCAGCAGCCCGAGCGAGCGGCCCGCCGGGAGTACCTCCCGCAGGGACGGACTGAGCATCAGGCTGATCCCGTGCTTGACCCGGCGGCGGGCCCGGGGACCCAGCCTCGGCGGGAGGAGGAAGTTCGCCAGGAAGACGTTGACCATCCGGCCGAGGTAGTGGAAGCCGACGACCACACCCACCAGCTCGGCCCGTTCGGCCGGCGAGAGCGGCGGTCGTGGCGACGCCTCGTCCGGCTGGTGCGCGGTCCGGGCCCAGACCGCGAGGTCCCGGATCCGGGGATCGGCGATCTCGTCCACCCGGTCGCCCGCGACCGCCTCCGCGTCGTGCTCGGTGGCGAGGTCGTAGATGCCGATACTGTGCATGTCGACGCAGTACGGGCAGATGTTGGCCACCGAGACGGCCGCCGCGACCGCCTCCTTCCCGAGCCGGTCGACCGCGCCGCCGGCCAGCAGCGACTCCCGCATCAGCATCCAGTACCCGGCCAGGGTCTCCGGGGCGGGTGAGTGCAGCAGGACCGGTGGCACCACCAGCCGCAGCTCCTCCGCGACCTGCCGGTAGACCGCGGCGACCAGCCCGTCGGCCCTGCCGGGTGGGACGGTCCGGACGTACTTCACCTGCCGCTGCACCACCGACGAGATGACCCGACCGGCAACCATTTCTCCTCCTGCGCCTCGACGACCTGGCGTCCGGCTCATGAGCGGGCCGCTACGACCACGGCGCGGTCGGGTACCAGGGGATGATCTCGCGGCGGGCCAGCAGCCGGACGTCCCAGTAGAGGAACGTGAAGACGCCGGCCACCAGGAGCGCGACCGCCGTGATGGTCGCGACCCGGCTCGGCCTGGCGGCCAGCCACCGCCGCAGGCGCGGGCCGCTGACCAGCGTCACGGTGCCGAGGAGCACCGCGATCACCAGGATGTTGCCGAGCGACTGCAACGTGAACGCCAACGCGCCGTAGAGCGGGTTGCCGCTCTCCGCCGCGTCCCGGAACATCTGCCGAAACAGTGCGAAGGGGCGGCCGACGAGGAACCCGCCGATCAGCGCGCCGAGGACGACCATCGGCGCGTTCGGGAACCGTCGGGAGACCCGGGCGAACGGGTCGGGCACGATGCCGAGGGCGGCGAGCCCCAGGTAGGTCATGGCGAGCCCGATCAGGCCGAACACCACCAGCGACTGGACGCTGCGCGCGGAGAGACCGCCGGCGGTGTTCGCCGCCGTCGAGAACTGCGGCATCGCGGTGCCGACCAGCCCGACCACCGCGCCGTAGCTGGCGGAGACCGCGATCATCCCGACCGACAGCCACCCCAGCGGCCCGAACATGTGCCGCAGCCGGCTCCAGCGCCCGCCGGTACCCAGCACCGGGGCCATCGCGCCGAACGCGGCGATGTTGCAGGCCGTGAAGGTGCCCGCGAGTCCGGAGACGAAGGCGAAGGCCACCCCGGCACCGATCCCGGCGATCGGGGTCCCCTTTGCGTCGTGCCCGAGCAGCGTGTCCGCCACGCTGTCTCCGATCGTGCGGTCGACGAACTCCGCGGACCAGACGACGGTGAGCAGGAAGCCACCCAGCACGCTCAGCCCGAGCACCCACCACCGCCGTCGCGGGAAGTGCCCGTTGACCAGCAGGGACGTGGCGCGTGGCGCCGATTTCGACGGGGCGGCCGTCGCCTCCGTCGGTCCGATCTCGACACTCGTCCGGCGTGCCATCGTGCCTCCCCTGCGGTAAGCCGACCTTCCCGTACCCGAAAGCATGCGACGGCCGGCCGCGGCGGTGTTCTCCCAGGATGCGCAGCAGTCGGCGGGCAGTGAGCAACCTGGAAGAACGAACCCGCGACCCGCCACGACTACGGTCGGCCGGGACCGGTAGTTCACCGCGGGAGGGAGACACCCATGGTCAGCGGTTCGGCGCTCACCCCGCCATCTGGTCCGATCGCCCGGTTGAACGGTGGCCAGCACAGGGCGGCGTTGCACCTGTACCTGTTCGTCGTCGTCGCACACTGGGCCGAACACCTGGTGCAGGCGTACCAGATCTGGGTGCTCGGCATGGCGCGGCCGGAGGCCCGCGGGGTACTCGGATGGTATTACCCCTGGTTGGTCACCTCCGAGTGGCTGCACTACGGCTACGCGATCCTCATGCTGGTCGGCCTCTTCCTGCTCCGCCCCGGCTTCGTCGGCCGGGCGCGGACGTGGTGGACGGTGGCGCTGGTCATCCAGTTCTGGCACCACGTCGAGCACCTGCTGCTGCTCGTCCAGGTGCAGGCCGGCGTCAACTTCTTCGGTGCGGCGCAGCCGACGAGCGTCGCCCAGCTCTTCCTCGCCCGGGTCGAGCTGCACCTCTTCTACAACTCCGTGGTCTTCCTCCCGATGGTGATCGCGATGTACCTGCACCTGCGTCCGAACCGGGCCGAGTTGGCCGGCTACACGTGCAACTGCGTCACGCGCTCCCGGGCCGGCCGGCCCGCGACGTCGGCGGCCTGACCGGTCATGCGCTCCCGCGCCGCCGTACCGATGACGCTGGCCCTGCTCGGTGTCGCCGCCGGCATCCTGCTGGCGACGCCGGGCACCGCCAGCGCCCGGGGCAACCTCGTGTCGAGCGATCCGCCGGACCAGGCGGTGCTCGCCACCGGGCCACCCGGCGTACGGCTGACCTTCTCCCGCCCGCCCGTCGCGGCGGGCTCGCACGTCTCCGTGCTGGACCACAGCGGCGGCACCCTGACCACCGGCCCGCTGGCGGCCGTCCGCGGTCGGGCGGTCTGGCAGCCGATCGCCGTCCAGGCGCCCGGTGACGTGGTCGTCGCCTATCACGTCGCGTTCGCCGACGGCGGTGCCGCCGCCGGCGTCCTGCGCTTCAGCGTCGGTACCGGGGAGCCACCCGCGCGGCTGCGTGCCGCCGTACCCACCGGGGACCATCCGCACGGCGTCGATCCGGTGAGCGCGTTCCTGCTCGTGGTCGACGGGCTCGTCGCGCTCGGCGTACTGGCGCTGCTCTGGCTGCGCCGCCCGCTCCCGCCGTGACCGGGAGTCGTCCCGCACACCCCGACGGGCCCGGCGGTCGGGACGGCTACCCCGGTGTGCCCGGCAGTCGGGACGGCTACCCCGGTGTGCCCGGCGGTCGGGACGGCTACCCCGATGTGCCGGGGAGTCGGGACGCCACCCGTGCCTCGACCCGCTGGCGCCAGACCTCGTAGGCGGGTTCGGGGCCGGGACCGAACCCGTCCGCCGCCACGTCGTCGGCGAGCGTCGCCGCGGCCGGGACGGTCATCCCGGCGAGGACGCCGGTGGCCAGCTCGGTGTGCGCGGGCACCAGGCCGGCGAAGTCCCGGGCCTTGGCCGCGAACACCGCGCCCTGGGCCAGGTGCGGGAGCAGGTCACCGGCCGCCCCGCGCAGCACCGTGAGGCCGGCCGCGTCGCTGCCGCCCGCGAAGGTGGCCGCGAGGCCGACCCCACTCCACAGGTCGGGCTGACGCTCGGTGGCGAAGCGGCCCACCGCCGCCGCCACGTCCGGCGACACTCCACCGTGGATGAACCAGAGGGCGCGGCCGATGCCCTGGTCGACGGCGCGGGGAAAGTAGTCGGCCCGGCCCTGCCAGGGGTACGGCGCGGGGCGGCGCTGCCCGGTGACCCAGCGGTCGGTCTCGAAGTAGGCGCGGTCGAAGCCGTACCCGTCGACGGCCAACCAGCTCATGGTCGGGTAGTACGGCACCCCGGTCAGGTCGGGCAGCACGTTGCGCCAGAGGATCCGTGGCAGCCGGGCCATCGCGAAACCGATCCCGATGTACGTGAGGAAGGTGTGCGGCCGGCCCGGTCCGCGCAGCAGGTCCCGCGCCCGCCCACCCCGCCCGCCCGCCATCGCGTCCCGCACCGTGTAGGCCATCGCGGCCCCCTCGTAGGCGAACCCCCGCAGCTCCGGCTCCACCAACTCCAGCCGGCGCTCGACCTCCCACGCGGTCCGCACCTCGATCGCCCACTCGAAGCCGCAGAGCACCGCCTGGGGAACGGCCTCCAGCCGGCGGGTCGCCTCGGTGGCCCGGACCGGAAAGCCGCGCGCCGCGAAGGTCACCTCGGCGAAGGACGGTGTCAACGCCAAACGGCGCAGCGAACCGAGCATCGGCATAGCGCGCTCCCAATCCGAAACGTGGGACATCCCGTCTCATGGTGCCGCGCCCGACACGAAAATCCGTCTCCTGTCGTGCGCTTCCGGCCCCCGGGGGACCGGTTTCCGCCGCACTCGATCCAGCGCAACTCAGAAGATGATTTCCAGCCTCCGCATCGGAAGAATCGTCGTCTGACGGATCGGATTACGCCACTTCCGTGCGCACCTTCTCCGGAACCATTACCGGCCCGGTCGATCGGGTCATTCCGAGCAGGACGCCTCCGACGGGATCCGTCACGAGAGGAGGAAATGCCGTGCAGCCCGACGGACAGGACGCGGGGCCGGCCCGTACCGCCACCATAGAGGCATTCGCCGACACCATCGTCCCGGGAGCGAAGCGGTCACCCGACGACCGGGCCGTCGCGGGCGCCGACCCGACCGGGGGCGCGGTCGCGGCGGGCGCCCTCGAACTGCTCGAACAGCCCGGCGGCGGGTTGGCCGAGGCGTTGGATTCGCTGTACTACACGCTGAACGACCACGCAGTCGGGTACGCCGCGACGCACGGCCTCACGCTCGACGACGACGTACCCGCCTTTGTCGCGCTCTCGTTCGAGCACCGTACGGCGCTGGTGCGTGAACTCACCGCACCCGAACACCCGGAGAAACAGATGTGGGTGGCTCTCGCACTATTCAGCAACATGGCATTTGACAGCGCCGCACACATCAGCACGACGGAGGCGCTCGCGGCAGGGCATCCGGGCCTGTTGGGAATCGGCTATTTCCGGCCGGATGCCGACGGCCTTTCCCGCTTCCCGCAGTACTCGTACGGACGGGCCCTGGCCCCGATCCACCCACAGACGACGGCGGCAGGTGATCCGACATGACAACAGCCACGGAGTCGACAGATATCGTCGTGGTCGGCAGCGGGTTCGGCGGCGCGATCGCCGCCTACCATCTCGCCGCTGGCGGGGCCCGCGTCGTGGTCCTGGAACGCGGACCATGGCTTCGGGCCGAGGAATTCGACCACGACTACAAACTGGGTTCGTCGTACACCCGCGTCTTCGACTTCGTCGTCGGTGACGGGATGAGCGTGCTCGGCGGCAACTGCGTCGGCGGCGGCAGCGTGGTCTACTTCGCCACGATGCCCCGGGCGCCCCGGTTCGTCTTCGAGCGGCAGGGCAGCATCGGCCGCCGGATGTGGCCGGCCAGCATCGGCCGGGACAGCCTCGACCCCTGGTACGACCGGGTTGTCGAGGCGCTGCCGGTGACCCAGCAGTCCTGGGACCGGGTGCCGTACGCGGGCGGTCTCTTCGCGGCGGCCTGCGCGCACGCCGGCCGCACCGCCAACCCGCCGCCGTCCGCGGTGGACGTGGACGAGTGCGTCAACTGCAACTGGATGATGGCCGGCTGCCGGTTCGACGCCAAGCGGTCGCTGTTGCTCAACTACCTGCCCGGCGCGCTCGCGCACGGCGCCGAGATCCGGCCGCTGCACGAGGTGCAGCGGCTGACCAGGAACGACGACGGCGGCTACCGGGTGCACTACCGGGTCGTCGATGCCGAGGACTACCGGATCCTGCACGAGAGCGACGCGATCGACGCCAAGCTCGTCGTCCTCGCCGCGGGTGCGGGCGCGACGCCGGTGATCCTGCAGCGTTCGGCGGCCGCCCTCGGCCCGATGCCGCACGCGGTGGGGCGGTACTTCTCCGGCAACGGCGAGCGGCTCAACACCGCGGTCTTCGACGAGGACCGGGTACGCGAGGTACTGGGACTGTCGCGTCCGGGCGGGCAGGCGTACGCGGCGTACCAGATCGGGCGCGGGCCGACCGTGGCGAGTTGGGACCGGCTGGACGGCCGGCTGCCGGAGTACGAGCGCTTCTCGCTGGAGCAGTTGTACTTCCCGCCCGGGCTCGGCACGATCCTGGCCCAGGTGCCCGGCGCCACCGGTCCGTCCTGGTTCGGTGTGCAGAAGAAGGAGATGCTGCGGCGCTGGCAGTCGTGGCTGACCGTCTTCACGATGTCCGAGGACGACAACGAGGGCGTCTTCGGGCCACCACCGGAGACCGGCAACGCGCACCGGCTCTCGATGCAGATGTTGGGCGACGGGCCGCTGCGGTACCGGCCCACCCCCAACACCTGGCGCGGCTGGTCGCTCGCGGACGCCGAGGTGAAGGAGATCCTGGAGCGCGACGGCCTGGCCCGGGTGGCGCCGTGGACCAACGACCTGGTCGGGGCCTACACGGTGCATCCGCTGGCGTCCTGCCGGATCGGGGACGACCCGGCGACCTCGGCGCTCGACGACCGGCACGAGCTGCGCGGGCATCCCGGCATCTTCGTCACCGACGGCTCGGCGGTGCCGGGGGCGTTGACGGTCAATCCGGCGCTCACCATCGCGGCGCTGGCGGAGCGGGCCATGCCCGGGATGGTCCGCGCCGCCCAGGAGCGGGGCGTCGCCGTGCGGTACGGCGCTCCCGGACCCGGTGCCGGTGCGGCCGCCCGGGTCCCGACGGCCCAGCCGGCCTGAGCCGGGGGTGCGTGGTGGGATCGCTGTTCGCACGGGTCGCCCGCCGGGCGTCCGCGGCGCACGTCCGGCACGTCACCCCGGTCGTGCCCGGGGCCGAGACCGGGCTGGTGGCCCGGGTGTACCGGCAGATGGAGGCCGACTTCGGCATGGTGGCACCACCGGTCGCCCTGCACGCCCCCGCACCGGAGGCGCTGGCGGCGAGCTGGCTGATGCTGCGGGAGTCGCTGCTGGCCGGCGGGGTGGTCGACCGCTCGGTCAAGGAGGCGGTGGCGGCGGCGGTGTCGGTCGGCAACCGGTGCCCGTACTGCGTCGAGGTGCACGGGGCGGCGCTGGCCGGCCTGTCGTCCGGTGCGGAGGCCGCCGCGATCGCCGCCGACCGGTTCGACGCCGTCGGCGACCCTCGGGTGCGGGAGTTGGCCCGCTGGGCCCGGCTGAGCGGGTTGCCGGAGGCCGGTGGGCGAGCGGTTCCGTTCCCGGCCGACCAGGCGCCGGAGATCATCGGGGTGGTGGTGACCTTCCACTACCTCAACCGGATGGTCACCCTGTTCCTCACCGAGTCGCCGCTGCCGCCGGTGCCGGCGCCGGCGCTGGCGGCGGTGCGGCGGGGAGCCAGGTTCGTCATGGGGAGCCTGGCGCGGCGACGCCCCGCGCCGGGCACCTCGCTGGATCTGCTGCCGGACGCGCCGCTGCCGCCCGAGCTGTCCTGGGCCGCCGGTCGGCCGCCGGTCGCGGCGGCCTTCGCCCGGGCCGCCGCCGCCGTCGAGGAGGGCGGCGGACGCGCCGTGACCGCCGAGGTACGAGGGCTGGTGCTGACCGCCCTGGCCGGCCGGGCCGGCGTCGGGCCGGGGCTGCGCGGGCCGGCCTGGCTGGCGGAGGCGACCGCGGCGGTACCGGCGCGGGACCGGCCGGCCGCGCGGCTGGGCCTGCTCACCGCGTTCGCCCCCTACCGGGTGACCGACGAACTGATCGACGAGGTCGGGACCGTGCTCGACGAGGCGGGGCTGGTCCGGCTGACGTCCTGGGCCAGCTTCGCTGCGGCGCGGGCGATCGGTACGCGGTTGTGGCGGGCTGACTCGGCACCGCGCACGGGGCGGCGACACATTTGACGTGGGACGTTTCCGGACGATGACGGGGCGGCTACCCCGGTGAAGTAGTGCGCACCGCTATCCGATTTTAACTTCACGATTGCTCAGCGGATCGACAACTGCAAATCTCAGTGTTGCTGGGAAGGGTCCGCCTAAGTTAACCTCGACGTGGCGGAACACATCGACGGGGACAAGAGGACTGAAGCACCGGGGGCCTGGAGCTTCGAAAACCTTCTGTTATCTACCATTCGACTCGTGCTGCCGGGCGGCCAACGCCGGCAGGGCCCTGCTCGCTACCCTCTCCGCTGGTTCGACCACTACCGACACGTTTTGGTATCCGAATCAAGGCCTACCATTCGATTCCTCGGGAGGAGCAGGAGTGGACGATCCGATCGAACAGGCCGTGGGTCGCGCTATCGCGGCAATGCGCGAAAACCTCGGAGAGCAGCTCACGGTGGATGACATCGCCCGTGCTGCCATGTTCAGCAAGTTTCACTTTACCCGGATATTCCAGCGCGCGACCGGAGTCTCTCCTGGTCGCTTTCTCTCGGCACTGCGATTGCAACGGGCCAAACATCTCCTGGTGTCGACGTCGCTAAATGTAGCAGACATCAGTGTCCGCGTGGGGTACAACAGCGTCGGCACATTCAGTACCCGCTTCAGCAGGAGCGTGGGAATGTCGCCGACGGCGTACCGCAAGCGCTCCGGATTCGCACCGCACATTCCGGTGGACCCGCGCCTCTGCCCGGACGGCCGCTCGTCCGGCCGGGTCTCCGGGCGCGTCTGGCCGGCCCAGACCGAAGAGGACAGCCTCATCTTCGTCGGGCTCTTTCCCGATCGAATTCCGCAGGGGCGGCCGGTACGGTGCGCGATCCTGTCCGGACTGGGCCGGTACCGGTTCGACAGCGTCCCCTCCGGCACCTGGTACCTGCTGGCGCAGGAGGTGACCGGCGATCCGCGCGCGGCGATCGGCGAGCCGGACGGTGCCGACGGTTCGGTCTCGGTCGCCACCAACGGTCCGCTGACGATCGGGCGGGAGACGTTCATCCAGGCCGACCTGGTACTCAAGCCGGCGGGCACACTGGACCCGCCCGTGCTGCTCGCCCTGCTCGACGCCCGGAACACGGCGCTGGCCAGGGCCACGGAACCCGATTCGCCCCGTGCCGTGCCGGCCCGCGCGGCCGTGGACACCGCCCCGGTGAGCATTCTCATGTCAGGCAACACCATAAGAAACGACACAAAGGGGCGTATTGACGTCGCTGATAATCTTGGCGAGCTGAACCAGGTGCGGCGCGGCACCTCTGTAGCCACAAGCAACGCTTGCGGGGAGCTAGATGCGCATATCCGATCTCAGCCGGCGGACCGGGGTTCCCGTTGCCACGATCAAATTCTACCTACGCCGGGGGCTGCTTCCCAAAGGCGTACCGACGCAGCGGAACCAGGCCGAATACGACGAGAGACACCTGCACCTGATCCGTCTCATCAGGGCCTTCACGAACATCGGACAGCTCGATCTATCCACCGTCGGCGAGCTGCTCGCAGCCATCGATGACGGAAGGCTGTCGGTCCCGGACCTGTACGAGGTCGTCAACCGGGCGCGTTTCCCCGAGCGGCCGACGATCGACGACCCCGGCGGCATGCCCGGCGTACGTTCCGACGTGGACGGGTTCATCCAGCGGCTGGGCTGGTGCGTCGACCCGGAGGTGGCCGGCAGGCTGGCGCACGTGGTGCTGACACTGCGCCAGCTCGGCTGCGAGTGCGACATCGACTTCTTCCGACCGTACGCGGCCGCGGCCGAGCGGCTCGTCGTCCAGGAGCTCGACCTGCTCCCGTCGAGCGCAGCCGGCATCGACCGGGCCGCTGCCGTGGTACGGATGGTTCTGCTCGACGCCGCGCTGGCGACGGTACGTCGGATGGCGCAGGAGCACTTCGTGGCCCAGCGGTTCGACGCGGCGCCGCCGGCCAGGGCGAGCCGGGCGGCTTCAGAAGGTGTGCCCGCGACCGGGGAAACGGAGGCCGTCGGTCACCCCACCCGAGTCGCGAACTGACCGGGGCGACGCCCGGCACCGGCCGGCCCCCGGTAGGCCTGCGCGATGTCGAGCCACCGGTCGGCCTCCGCGCCCGTCGCCGTGAGGTCCAGGTCGTCGCGGTGCCGGCGCCGGGTCACCAGCAGGCAGAAGTCGACCGCCGGACCGCTGATCCGGTTGTCGCCCCCGGCCGGCCCGAACGTCCACACGGCGCCGGACGGCGCGGTCAACTCGAAGCGGAACTCGACGTCCGGGGTGGTCAGGCCACGCGCCTGGTAGCCGAAGTCCCAGGTACGCACCGCGAAGGCGACCAGGTGACCGATCCGGTCGGTGTGCTCACGGCGTACCCCGAGCGCGTCGGCGATGTCCTGACCGTGCCCGAACAGCTCCATCAGGCCGGCCGAGGCGAGCACGGCGGCGGGGAGCGGGCGCACCAGCCAGGGCACGACGCGGTCCGGCGGCACGGCCGCGAGGGCCTGCTCCGCCCGAGCGCGTTCGGCCCGCCAGCGGGTCAGCAGCACGTCCGGCGGTTCGGCCAGGAACTCGGCCAACGCGTGCGCCACGTTCGCGTCGAAGTCGGCACCGAGCCGGGCGGTCATCGCGGTGAACCGGTCCGGATCCGCCACCGCCAACGCCGCCATCCGGAAGGTCGCGGCCAGGTGGGCGATCTGGTGGGCGACCGTCCAACCGGGTGCCGGGGTGGGCAGTCGCCACTGTGCCGTGTCCAGCCCGCGTACCAGGCCGTCGACCTCGTCGCCCTCGGCGACCAGGTCCCGGACCACACCCGAGGCGTTCATGCCGCTGCCACCTCTCCCCCGGGTGCGGCGGGATCGCGCGGGCAGTTGTGGTAGATCGCCAGCAGCCACGCGTCAGCGCGCTTCACCAGGATCCAGGAGGCCCGGATGGCCGCCTCGGCGGAGAGTTCCGACTCGCCCGGAGCCAGTACCCCGCCCACGGTCGTCAGCGCGACCGCGCCGGGCGCGAGCGGGATGACGTCGACGGGCTGGCCGGTCACCCGGGTACCCCGGTAGGCGCCGGCGAATTCCGCGGCCATGAACGCACGGATCTGGTCGCGTCCCCTGCGATGGACTCCCGGAAGAATGAGTGTGCCGTCCTCGGTGAAAAGCTCGGCGAATCCGTCGGGATCGTGCTTCGCCCAGGTTTCCACCATCCGCGCCGGGACCGCCGCTATCGCGGCCCGATCGGCGTCGGTGACAGCTGTCGCCGGTCCGGTGATCGTCATGCCTCGCCTCGCCTTCCTGTCGTTTCTACGTGGGTTGCCGAACCCACCGCCGGTGCTCGCCGGAACGGGCCCCGACCCGGATTCGTGCGTGCTCGGTACGCCTATGTCCGGGGAATGTCGAACAGCTGCGGAAATCTCGCGGTCAGCGCGAGGTCGCCCCTGGTCTTCAGCTTTCCCTTCATCGCCAGCGTCACCGGATGGGCGTTCCCGGTGACCATGCGGAGGAAATCGACCGCGCCGACGGTCAGGGTGAGCTTCGGCTGCCGCAGTGGGGCCGCGGAGAGCGCACAGGCACCACCGTCGATCACGATCTCGTAGACGTCGACGGCACCGTCCGGGCCGTCGCCGATCCTCCAGTGCACCACCGCCGACGTGCCGCCGGCCCGGTCGCCCCGGAAGACGTCCGGCATGCGCCCGAGCACCACGTCCAGCACGGCCCGGCGCCGGCTGCCGCACATCAGCTCGCGCAGCTCGGCGGTCGGAGTCGCCTTGACCAGCAGGGCGAACTCGCGGGCGTCCAGCTTTGCCGGATCGAGGTCCTCGATGGGCATCTCATCCTCCCGGTGGCACGGCCGCACGGAGCGTCGCCCGGCCCGGCCACCGGCCGCCACAAAGCCGTGGCCGGGCCACCGGCGGCGGGCGAGCCGAACTGGTGCCCGTCCATCGTGGTCACCGGCAGGGGCGCCACTCATCTCCTGAGATGCTGTCCTCGGTCGGACCTCCCGGGCTGGGCCGCCCGGCGGCCGACCGGGCCGGTGGACCGCGCTACCCGGCGGCCGAGCCGGCCGGCGGACCGCGCTACCCGGCGGCCGAGCCGGCCGGCGGGCCGACCCGGCGGGCCGAGCGGACCGGCGTACCGGCCGGCGCGCCGACCCGGGCGACGTGCAGCAGCCGGTCCGCCGGCACGCCCAGCGTCGCACCCAGCGCGTCGCCGGTCGCCGGCACGTCGATGAGCTGGCTCAGCGGGTGCGCCGCCACTCCGGCCGCGTGCAGGGTCAGCCAGACCCGCATCAGCACCCGCCCGAGGCCGACCCGGGTCGTGCCGTCCGTCCCGGCGGGTCCGACGAGGACCAGCACCGCACCGCCGAGTGCCAGCGGGTTCCCGGCCGCCGCGGCGAGCAGCCGGGGAATCCCCAGCCGGCGCAGCCCGGGGTACCCGGCCAGGGCGGCCCGCAGCCCGGTCGCCTCGGCCCGGGACAGCCCCAGGCAGCGGTCGGTGAGCCCGTCGGCATGGTAGGCCGGATGTCCCGGCGTCAACCGCAGCCACGAGCGCAGCTCGGCGACGACCGCCGGATCGGCGTACAGCCGCCGGTCGGCGAGCCGGAGCAGCCGGGCCAGCAGGTCGGCGTCCGGCACCACCCGGACCGCCCCGCCGGCCTCCCGGGCCACGGCGTCGACGGCCGCGACGAGGCCGGCCGGCGGGCCCGCGGAGAACCGCCCCCGGTGGGTACGCCGTCCGCGCACCTCCGCCGCACCGAACGGACTGCGGTAACGGCTCGCGGACGCCCGCAACCAGCCCACCCGGCGCTCCTCGGCACAGTGGTCCGGCACGAACCGGACCCGCAGCCCGGCGTCGGCCGCGACGACCAGGCAGGTCTCGACGAACGCGCCGAGCGAGAGCCACAGGTCCCGCCCGGACGGGTCGGCCGCCGGCAGCGCGTCCGCCGGGTCCCAGCCCACCCGGACCTCCCTGGCCCGGTAGTCGAGCCGCCACGGTTGGGTGTTGTGCGCGCTCGGCGCCCGCCAGCAGAGCGGTTCCAGCGCGCGGAACGCGGCGACGTCCACCTACAACGCCTTCTCGAAGAAGGTGTACCCGTGCAGCGGCCGGCCGCCCATCCCCCGGAACTGTGCCGCCGACGCCGGGTTGTCCCGCCCGACGTACGTGCTGCGCAGTGTGTGGTAGCCCCCGGCGTGCAGGTTCCGGTGCAGGTGTGCCGAGAGCAGCCGCTGGTAGCCCCGCCCCTGGTACTCCGGGAGCACGCCCTTGACGATCAGCACCGCCTCCCGCCGGTACCGCCGCCGGGTCGCCAGCAGCCGGAGCTGGTTGACCAGGTTCAGGTTGCCCCGTACCCGGATCACGAACTCGCTGATGTCCGGGATGCAGAGAACGAAGGCCACCGGCCGGTCCGCCCGGGTCAGGTAGAGCAGCAGCGACTCGTCCAGCAGGTACGCCAGCCCGTCGGTCTGCTGGCGCAGCTGCGCGATCGAGATCCCGGTGTAGTAGCCGAGCTGGGCGAAGGAGGCGTTCAGCATGTCGCGCAGCAGGTGGAGCTGCTCGTCGAGCCGCCGCAGGTCGCCCCGGTGCACCCGCAGCAGCGGATCGCCGAGAGGTGAGCCGTCGAGGGCCGGATCGGCGAGGGGCGGGTCGGCGTCGGCTCGGGTGACCGGGCAGATCCAGGTGTCCGACTCGAAGCGGCGGGCGAAGCCGGACGACTCGTAGGCGGTCACGTACCTCGGCGGGTTGTAGGCGCTGTCGACGAAGCCCCGGTCGGCGTAGCCGGAGGTGATGACGCCACCGGCCTCGTTGGGCAGCAACGCCACCGGGCCGAAGAGCGCCTCCCGGTCCCCGGCGGCCCGGCCGGCGGCGGTGATCGCCGCGAAGAGCGGCTCCGCCGCCGGCTCGGTGAACTCGGTCAGCCCGAAGAGCTGGTACCGGCGGCCGAGTTTGGCGTCGAAGCCGGCGTCGGTGTGCAGCGTGGTCCGGGCCACCGCCGCACCGGTGGTGACGTCCCGGAGCAGGTACATCGGCACGCCCTCCCGCCACCAGCGCCGGACCTGTGCGCGCATCGGCGGTACGAAGCGCGGCTCGTCCGCGTACACCCGGTCGGTGAGGGTGAGGAAGTCCCGCAGCCCGCGCCGGTCGACGACGCGTTCCAGCGTCGGGGTGGCGGTCATCGCCGCACCGCCGGGCCGGTCGACTCCGCGCCCAGCGGGGTGAAGGTCGGGATGTGCGCCATCTCGGTGGACTCGGCCCGCCACACCCCGTTGGAGTAGCCGTCCGGCTCGGCGGTGTAGAGCCGGATGAAGCCGGCGGTCGCGTTCCGGGTGCCGTCGGTGATCCAGACCATCAGCCGCCGGTGGTGCCGGGAGCGGGCGAACCGCAGCATCGCGTCCCGGTCGGCGAAGAACGCGACGGTGCCGAGGGTGAGCGGGAACTGCCAGTAGACGGTGTGCCAGCGGTATCCGGACATCCGGCGCATGTCCCGGAGCATCCGGCGCCAGGCCGGCCAGAGCCGCAGCAACGTCAGCGGGCTCCGGTAGCGGGTCGCGCCGATGAACATCGCGCCGGCCCGGGCCTGCGCCGGGGCCTGGGAGAAATCTCGGGTACGCATGCCTCAACCTCCCAGCAGGTAGGTGTTCTTGATCTTCTGGTCCCCGGCGAACGGGCCGGTACCCGCCTCGTGCAGTTCCACCCGCAGCTCACCGGCGGTCGGGTCCTCGGTCAGCGACTGCGCGAAGTCCCGGGAGACGGCGGCGAGGTGCCGGCGTACCCCGTCCCGGCAGGCCGCGGCGAGAGCGTCCCGGACCGGTCCGGCCAGCGGGCGGCGCAGTTCCAGGTGCACCACCGGCCGGGTCTCCAGCCCCGCGTCCTCGACCAGGGCCAGCCGGAACCGGCTGATCTCGGCCGCGTACGGGTTGCCGGCGTAGAGGCCGTACTCGACGTCCTGCGGGTAGAGGTTGGCGCCGAGGTAGGAGACGGTCGAGTCGCGCCGGCCGAAGAGCAGCAGCACCGGCAGGTTCATCCGCTCGCCGGCCAGTGCCGCCGCGCAGTCCGCCCAGCGTGCCGGGTCGGCGCGGACCAGGTCGAGGATCCGCCGGTACGGCAGCAGCACCGCCTCGTCGCCGACGTTGTAGCGCAGCCGGGGCTGGAGCACGTCCAGGCTGGTCACCGTGCAGAGCAGTTCCCGCCGGTCGTTCGTCTCCAGATAGGTGGCCATCGGGTTGTACTGGAACGCCATCGGCAGCCGCTGCTCGTCAGCGCCGAGCACCGCGGCCCGGAAGTCTGAGTCGGTCCAGAGTCGACGCCGCAGCCAGACCGTGAACGCGGTCTCCGCGCCGATCCCGATGGTCAGGTCCGAGGCGCCGTACGCGGACCGTACCCGGAGAAATCGCTCCTCCAGGTAGCTCCGCAGCGCCTCGGTCATCCCCTCCCCGCCGCAGCTCGCCGAGATGCGGTAGCCCGACCAGTCGAAGCCGTCCGCGTCGAGCCGGTCCCGCAGGTGCTTCAGGAACGGCGGATACGCGGTCACCAGGTAGTCGAAGTCCGGGCCGAACTCGCGGAGCGTGTCGACGACCTTGCCGAGGTCGGGGCCGGTGTTCTTCACCACCGCGATCCGGGCCATCGCGGCCCCGGTGGTGGTCCCGGTCGCCCAGGCACCCATCGAGTAGGCGTTGATGACGAAGGGCCGGCGCATCGGGAAGATTAGGCTGGTGTAGCCGGCGATGTCGTGGTGCACCGCGCGCAGTTCCCGCTCCCCGCGCGGCCAGTTGAACGGCCGGCCCGACGAGCCGGCCGACTCGTCCACCACCACACCCCGGACCGGCAACCGGCCGCCCCAGCAGCGCCGGGCGGCGGTGTGCGGTACGACGTAGTTCTCCTTGTCGGTCTCCGGGAAGTCGCCGAGCCGGCGGCGGGCCCGTCCGGCGGTCGGCCGGGCCCGCAGGAACGCCCGGTACGCCGGGACGTCCAGGGCGGCCAGCGCACAGACCGCCCGGGCGTTCGCCGCGGCGATCCGGTCGAGGACCGGGTGGTGCCGGCCGGCCAGCCACCGCCAACCGGCCGGATGGCGCAGGGCGAGCCGGAGCACGGCCGTACGGAGCCGCCCGGCGGCGGAGAGGCGGACCCGACGCCAGCGTTCGCGGAGGGTCAGACCCGGCGACGCGAATGTGGACGGAGCGGGGTACCGGCGCAACGTCTCGGTCATCACAGCAGTGTCGGCCGGTCCGGTCCGGAACACCTGAGTCGTGGTGCCCGACCGGCACTGAGTAGCCGTACCCAGCCCCGACCGTCGGTGATACCCGTCAGCCGATCGCCTCGCGCGGCGCGGGTGTGCCGACGACGTCCACCGTCGATGGCTGGTACCCGCTGGCCTGGAGTTGGAAGAGCCGGGCGTACCGGCCGTCCCGGGCCATCAGCGTCTCGTGTGACCCCTGCTCGACGACCCGACCGCCGTCGAGCACCACGATGACGTCCGCGTCACGGACCGTGGCCAGCCGGTGCGAGATGAGCAGGCTGGTACGCCCCTGCCGGAGCTCCCGCAACCGCCGGTGCACCTCGTGTTCGGCCTCGGCGTCCAGCCCGGCGGTCGGCTCGTCCAGGATCAGCAGGTCCCGCCGGTTCCGGAGCAGGGCACGGGCGACCGCCACCCGCTGCCACTGCCCGCCGGAGAGCGTGACCCCGGCCCGGGGATCCGCCGCGTCCGCGTCGTCGAGGAAGATCCGGGACAGCAGGGTGTCGTATCCGGCAGGCAGCGCGGCGAGCGTGTCGTGACAGCCCGCGAGCCGGGCGGCATCGACCACCGCCGCGCGGTCGTCGATCCGACCCAGGTCGCCGAGACCGATGTTCTCCGCCGCCGACAGGTCGTACCCCATGAAGTCCTGGAAGACCACGCTGAGCCGTTCGCGCAGCCCGCGCACGTCGAACTCGCGCAGGTCCGTGCCATCCCAGCGGACGCTGCCCCGGACCGGATCGTAGAACCGGCACAACAACTTGACCAGCGTGCTCTTGCCGGCCCCGTTGAGCCCGACCAGCCCCACCGCAGCGCCGGCCGGGATGACCAGGTCGACGCCGCGCAGCACCCACGGTTGGCCGTCGGCGTACCGGAACCACACGTCGCGCAGTTCGATGGCGTGCTCCAGCGGCCCCGGCCGCACTCCGGGGCGGGACGGTTCCGACAGGTCCGGAGGAGCGGCCAGCACGGCCCGGTAGTGGTCGAAGAGCAGCAGCGCGTGATGTGTGGCTGCGCCCTGCGCCACCATGCCGCCGAGCGCCGTCTGCACCCCGGCCACCGCGGCCACGAAGAGCATGACGTCGCCGACGCCGAGCCGGCCACTGGCCGCCAGCGAGATCACCCAGGCCAGCCCGCCGGCCGCCACCGCCGCCGCCAGCAGCGCCAGACCCAGCTGGCCGAGCATCTCACGCCGGTCCATGGTGTCCTGCTCGCGGTTGACGTGCCGCAGCTCGCGCAGCAGCCGGGCGTTGAAGAAGTCGCCGAGCCCGAAGAGCCGGATCTCCTTGGCCGCTTCGAGACTGGTCAGCAGCCGGGCGTAGAACAGCTCGCGGCGCTGTGCGTGGCCCAGCCGCCAGGCGAGCGCGGCCCGCTGCCGGCTGAGCCGGATCTCCACCCAGGTGGTCGGCGCCGCCGAGACGATGACCACCAGCACCATCGCCGGGGCGACGGCCAGCAGAGAACCGACGAAGCCGAGCAGGGTCAGGACGCCCTGCGCGACGCCGAGGCCACCGCTGACACACTGGGCCGGACCGAGCCGCCCCGCTCCCTCGGCGAGTTGCAGCCGGTCCCGGAGACGCGGATTCTCCAACCGGGCCAACCCGGCGAACGCGTTCACCGCCGTGTAGAGCCGGCCCGTCACCAGCAGTCGGAGCGCCCGGCCGCTCACGCCGTCGACGTACCCGGCCAGGTGTGGTTGGGCAGCCACCGCCGCCCCGACCACGCCGAGCGCGGCGGCCAGCGCCAGCAACTGGCCGGGGTGCCGCCCGGCCTGGCCCGCCGCCAGCCGGTCCACCACCAACTTGGTGAGCCAGGCCAGCACCACCGGGCCGGTTCCGGCCAGGATCGCGAGCAGCAGTTTGGCCACCGTCGCGGCGGGCGCCGCGCGCCAGGCCAGCCCGAGAGCGTCGACCAGGTACCGCCCGGCGGTCCCGGCACCGAGCCGGGGCGCCGACGGTACCGCCTGCCATGCGCCCGAGTCGCGACCCCGGCCGGCATCGGCACGGCTCGGGTCGGCGGCACCGGTCATGTTGCGGGTAGTTCGGGCAGCCGCTCGACCGCGGTGGCGCTGGCCTTGACCCGACCGTCGCCGTCCAGCACGCACATGGCGGGATAGCCCTGGACCGCGAACGCCTGGTGCAGCGGGCCGTCCTCGATCTCCACCACGACCCGGGCGACCGGTTCCAGCAGGGCCACCAGCTCGCGGGTGGCCTCGGGCGTACCGACGGCGACCGCGAGGACCCGGTCCGAGCCGCTCGCCGCTGCGCGTTCGACGAACCGGGGCGCCTGTTCCCGGCAGGGAGCGCAGTTCGGCGAGAAGAAGCCGACCAGCGTACCCCCGGCCGTGAGGTCATCCGGCCCGATCGGCACGCCGACGCTGGTCGTTACCGGCGCGAACGGGCGCGGTTCGGCACCCGCCGACAGAATGAGCTCCGGTTCTGGGCGGCCACCACCGGCCATGGCGTCCAACCGGGCGGTGTGCTCGCGCAGCCGGCGGACGACACCGTAGGTGAAAATCAGATTGGCTCCGGCGAGGAGTCCCAACAGGACGGTCGCCACGACGAGATAGGACACGACGGATTTCCCCCGGGTCGGTCAGGCCCAGAGCTCGACGATGTCGTCGAGGTGGATGACGAAGGTTGCCAGGATCACGGCGGCGCCCGCCGAGAGCAGCACGCCGGCACCGTCGACGGGCCGGGCCGCCCCGGTCGACAGTGCCGCCAGCAGGCCGGTCCCGCCGACCAGGAACAACGACAGATTGCGTACGACGTGCCGCACGCCCAGCCGGGCCGGACCGCCGCCGAAGCACCGGCAGCGCACCTCCAGTCGACGCCGGACGACCAGCGCCACGCCGGTGGCCAGTACGCCGAGCAGCCCGGTGGCCAGCCCGAACCCCCAGGCGGGTGCTGCCAGCAGCAGTGGCGGCACCAGCGCCTCGGCGACGGTGAGCAGCCCCGCCACCGGCCCGGTACGCCGGACCAGTGGGGCGAGGGAGTCGGCGAACTCCCGGAACGCGGCACGGGAACGCAGCCTGCTGCCGGCCGACCAGCCGAAGACCACGGCCAGCAGTACCCCGCAGGAGATCATCAGGTACGCCACTTCCCGCACCTTTCTCGATCCGCGCCACGCCGGCTCAGCCGGGGCAGCTCGACGGCGCCAGCCCGATGGCGCCAACCCGATGGCGCCGGCTCGGCGGTGCCGGCTCGGGCGTTCCCGTTACCGTGTCGGCACCGCCGAGGCGTCGGTCACTAGCAGCCGGTGGGCCCGCTCCGGGCCTGGCAGCTACAGCTGTATCCGCTGCCCTGAGCGCAGCACCGCTCGTAGTAGAGGTAGCTGGACCGGCAGTAGCAGTAGCTGCCCCACCAGCAGGGTTGGGCCTGGGCTTCGACCTTCGGAACGGCCATCGTCACCATTGAGTCGGCGACTCGGCGGATGAAACTCTTCATCCTGTCCTCCTTTCGCACGATCGGCCCCACGCTAGGCGCCGGCCATACACCCGGCCGTACACCCGGCCGTACAACGTCCGCTCACGGCGGCTGGAGCCGCTGGAGAACGACGGCTCAGACCCGGCGGAGCACGACGCCGAGCAGCCGGTCGGCGGTGACGTAACCGTAGTGCCGCGAGTCGTAACTCGACGCCCCGTTGTCGCCGATCGCGACGAGGTGGTCCGGCGGGACGACCTCGTCGGGCAGCGTGGCCAGTGCCGGACCGGCCTCGCGCGGCACCGGATCACCCGCCACCGCCACCGCCCGCTTGACCAGCCACCCGTCCGAGGACCACGGTTTCCGGGCGCCGGGTCCCCGCGATGGTCCCGGACCTGCCTCCGCCCGGCCGGCCACCGTCATGCCGCCTACCGCGATGCCGCTCAGCTGGGTGTCGACTTCGGCGAAAACGACCAGGTCACCGGTGCGCAGCTGCGCGGCCCTGCGGCGGCGGACCAGGACCCGGTCGCCGTCCCGCATCGTCGGCTCCATGCTCGGGCCGCGTACGGTCACCACCACGAACCGCCGACGGAGCAGGGCTACCCCGGCTACGGCCGCGAGCACGCCCGCGACTCCGAGCAGAACCGCGAGCCCGACCGGCCACGCCCCGTCCATGGCTCCATACTGTAGCCACAGCTACGGCCGTGGTCGGGTGCTGATCACTGGACCATCCTTGGCGCACCCTTCCCGATGCTCGTCGGGGCCGTACGCCGGGAGTCGTCGGGGGCCGTACGCCGGGAGTCGTTCGCCGGGAGGAGGTGCGGGATGCGGGATGTCGGCCGCGAGGCACTGCCCCGGCTCGTGACCGGACTGCCGACCCGGTGGCGTACGGCGGTCGTCGCGGCCGGTGCGACCGGGGACGAGGAGACCATCAGCGCCGCCGGTGCGGAGTTGCTCCGACGGTGGCGTGAACCCCACCGGCACTACCACGACGTGTACCACCTGGCGGCCGTACTCGCGGTGGTGGACGCGGCGGCGGACCACGCCGCCCGGCCCGACCTGGTCCGGCTGGCGGCCTGGTGCCACGACGCGGTCTACGACCCCCGGGCCGGCGGCGACGCCAACGAGCGGGCCAGTGCGGAACTCGGCGCCGCCCTGCTGACCGGGCTCGGCGTACCGGCCGAGGCGGTGGCCGAGGTGGTCCGGCTGGTACTGCTCACCGCCGGGCACCGGGCCGCGCCGGAGGACCGGGACGGCGCCCTGCTCTGCGACGCCGACCTGGCGATCCTGGCCTCCCCCGCCGCCGAGTACGACCGCTACGCCGCCGCGATCCGCGCCGAGTACGCACACGTCCCCGAGCCGATGTTCCGGGCCGGCCGGGCGGCGGTGCTGCGGAACCTGCTCGCCCTGCCGGCGCTCTACCACACCCCGGAACTGGCCCGCCGGGCGGAACAGCCGGCCCGGGAGAACCTGCGCCGCGAGCTGACCGCGCTCGACGTCCCGGACTGACCACGCCCGACACCACCATGGCAGCATCCGTCGCCCTGTCCATCAGACGGGCTACGAAAAGGGACTCATGTTGGGTAGTGTCTCCCTCGCTACTGAATGTAAATAACACCGCCACTCCGCCGTGCACTCCAGCGGAAGGACGACATGGCCAGCGTGGACCAGGTCAGAGCCGCACTTGCTGAAGCAGCCGCACAGAGCAACACGAGGACAAGCCGGTTCCCGGCTGAGCAGGGAAACCGACGGCGGATCAAGCCCGCCACCACCTTCCTGGGCTGCGCCGAGGCGACCCGGCAATACATCGGCGTCGTTGGCTGACCGTGAGCGTCGGCGAGGTCAAAGCCGCGCTCGGAGAAGCGAACCGACTGCTTGACCAGGGTAGGACGACGATCGAGGAAATCGGCGACGACCTGCATCAGGCTGCTGCGCTCCTGCTCGCCACCTTGCATGACAGCCGACGGGACGAGGCCGAGAAGGCTCGCAAAGCCACCGCCGATGCCGTACGCGAGGTGAAGCTGACCCTCCGGGCCATCAATGCCGCCCAGCAGAGTGCGAATGAATACCGGAAGAGGCTGGGATGAGCAGCCTCCTCGCCCAGGCCGTGGCCCAGCTCAGATCGGCCATCGATCAACTGGACGGTCTCGCGGTTCGGGCCACACGCGCCGCCGAGGACGTGGCCCAGGGACACGCCCGATACGCGGACGCTAGCAGGGGAACCGATCATCCGAAGCTCCGGGCCGCAGTAGCCGAAAGCCGCATCGGGGTCGACAAAGCCCGCCGGCTCGCCCGGCTGAGCAGCGAGGCCGCTCGGCATGTCGCGGCCTATCTGAACGCGGTCGCCCCTGGCTCGGCTCCCCAGCCGCTCGCTACCGCGTCGGGGCCACCATCCGGCGAGGACTTGTTGGCCGACAGCGGGCGACGGGATCTCGCGCGTTCCCGGGCGCGGGGGTTCCTCAGCCGCTCCGTCCGGAAGGCCGACGAGTTGCAGGAACAGGCGTCCAAGGCCACCGAGATGGTGCAGCAGTCGATCAAGGTCTTCCGCAATCCCAAGGGACCCGGCGGGACACACTCGACCGGAACAGGTACCCCCACGGCCTCGGGCCTCCCAGCACGGCCGAAGATGGATGGGGCAGAGGCCGCCGGGAATCTCGTGGTGGTTGGTTTGCTGGCCGGTGTGGCCGTGCACAGGATCTCATCAGTGATCGGCGAACGAATTGCGAGGTTCAGAGGACGTGAACGTAGACGCGCTGAGCGATCTGATCCGGGCTCTGGCGAACGCTGACTGGGACACCGCCGACGCCCTGGTCCTAGAAATCGACCGTGGCGGCTGGGCTGGCGGCCTACAGGTCATAGGTGCCGCATTTGCTGTCGCGGTCAACCAGCGCTTCGGACCCGACGCCACCCCGAACGACGTAGCGGCCTTCGTGTCGAGCGCCCGCGCCCAGTACCAGGAGGGAGACACTCTGCCAGCTCTAGAGATGGAAGGGCTGATCCGGGCAGCCCTCGGTGAGCCGGAACTCGCCGACAGCATTCCCGCCGAAACGGCGCTCGGTGCCGAGATCTTCATCCTCGGACAGCTGCTTCAAGAGGCAAAGCTGACCCCCGCTGAGTTGGATGAGTTCGTGGCCGAGGCACGGCAACTAGCTGCTGAGCATCTGTAGCACCGGGTGCCGAGGGCGAGCGCCCATCTCGCAGCAGACCCGATCACCGGGTCCCCAGTGCACATC
Organism: Plantactinospora sp. B6F1; assembly: GCF_040120695.1. Taxonomy (NCBI): domain Bacteria; kingdom Bacillati; phylum Actinomycetota; class Actinomycetes; order Micromonosporales; family Micromonosporaceae; genus Plantactinospora; species Plantactinospora sp. B6F1. Next base: position 101,167 of record NZ_JBEEAC010000019.1, read on the forward strand.
ACCTCTGGCTGAGGTCCGTCCTGATGCCGCTGATGAACGCGTCCCAGGCGGCCGGCTCGAAGCTCAGCATTGCCACGGTGGGTGCCTTGGAGTCGCGTACGTCGACCTGGGCGCCTCGGTCGCGCACCTCGACGCACTGGCCGTTGCTGCCGGAGCGGCTCGACTTACGCCAGATGTTACGAAGCATGCTTGCTCAGCTCCTTGCCTTCAGGTGGTGATGAGGTCCCTCGCGTCCTGACAGAATTGGCGAACAGCGGGCGTACGCCGGTAGGGGGTCAAGGTGCCCACCAGGTTGCGCACGTGCTTGATGCACCGTGCGGAGGTGACCTGGCCGGTCAGCGTCCCAACCGCCTGGTCCCCGAGGGCAAGCGCCTTGTCCAGATCGGGCTGGCTCTGCCGAACGTACGTGGTGGCGAGTAGGGCGTTCCGCAGCGCCCCCTCACGGGTGTACTCGTTGCCTTGCATGCGCAACGCTGTGCGTAGGTGCTCTCGGGCGTGTGACCAGTCTTCGAGCTTGACGTAGCAGTAGCCGGCTTGCGCGTGGGCCTGCGCTTGGTTGATCCAGTAGGACCAGTCCGGGTCGCCGTGGTCTGGTCGGTTGCCCGTGAGCCGGCCAAAGGCGCTGTCGATCGCGCGGTGGGCGTTGACGGCCGACCCCTCGTTGGCGTACGCCTCAGCCGCTCGTAGGTCGAGAATCGCCGACACCTTCGGGCTCGCGCCCGGGTAGCCGGCTCGCGCGGTTTCAGCGAGGGTCACGGCTTGCCGGAGCTGACCAAGGTCCTTGGCCTGGCAGGACATGAAGCCGAGAATGTTTGCGCCGAGTCCACGATCGCCTGCCGCGTTCGCCTGGTAGAGACCGGCGATCCAGAATCGTTGTGCCTGACTGTGTTGGCCGCCATCGAAGGCGAGCCAGCCTGCGAGGCGTAGTAGCTCACCGGCCGTGGCGTGCAGGCGCCGGCCGACCGGGTCGGTGTAACGGCGGTTGCGCAACACGTCAATCACGCTGCTCAAGTGCTGGCGGACCAGGCCCAGGGTTTGACCGCTGCCGAGATGGTCGTCCATGCGTCGGAGGCTGGCTGTCACGGCGTCCATGTGATCGACGACCTCGCCGGAGAGCGGACGACCGGCGGTAGACGCGACGCTCTCGGGAGGCTGAGCGAGCATCCACTCGTGCGCTGGTGACGTCAGTGCGGAACCGAGCAGGGTGAGGAACATCCGCCGGTGCAACATGCCTTCAGACTCGCTGACGACATCAGCCGCCTGCAAGGCCCCCGCCGATGACCAGGGCAGATCCAGGCCCGCAGAGGCCGGCGCAGATTCGAATCCGTCGTCGGGCCAGCCTAGTTCGTCAAGCGTGATCGTCCGCTGCAACTGCTCGGACAACAGCGCAGTCGTCAGAGACGGCCAAGGACTGCGGGGCACGTCGCCTTTCTTCCACTTGTATGGCGTCTTGGGGTGCAGCCGTTCGGCGCGGCCATGCCGTTCGGCGGACTCGTTGAGTCGCCTGGCGAGTTGTTCGGGTTGCCAGCCCACCTCGGCCAGCAGACGGGTGATCGAGTCTCCGCTGGTTGGCACCTTCCCCGATCCTTCATGCGTAGCGGCAACTCATACGCACAGTATCGGACTCACCGATGAGCTGGGGTCCCCCGCACTGATCCGCACCGATAGGCACCGCGCGCACCTACCCCGCCCGCTGCCCCGCCCGAGGTCAACTGGCCCATGCGAATCAGCAACTGGTTCGAGTCGCAGGAGCGCTGGAGGCGGGGTGCGGCAACGCCCGGCCTCCGGCCTCGCCAGAAGGTGAGAGTGACCGTGGTTCTCCGCATCTTGTTGATCGCGCTCGGCGGCCTGCTCCCGGGCTTCGCGCTCGGACTCCTCGCGTTCCGGGCCAAGTCCCGCTGGTGTCCGCGCTGCGGCGAGTCCACCCACGCCATCCACCGGACCCAGACCCGATGACCACACCGGATCCGCCCGACCGCACCGACCTCCCCATCGGGCGCCGCGTCGCCCAACTCCGTACCCGACTCGGCATGACCCAACAGGTATTCGCCGACCGACTCGGCAGATCGAAGAGCTGGGTCGACAAGATCGAGCGTGGCGTGCGTACCCTCGATCGGCTCTCCGTCATCGAAGCCGTCGCCGCCGTCCTCGGCGTCGACCCGGAAGTCCTACTCCCCCATCCCACCCACCGCGCACCCGCCACCGGCCTCACCGTCGCCATCGAACGCGTCCGCGCCGCACTCGCCTGCTACCCCACCCCCGCCACCACCACCGACGAACCCCAGCAACCCTCGCCGCCGGCACACCTCGACAGCCGGCTAAGGCACGCCTGGGCCGCCTACCGACACGCCCACCACCCACAGGTGATGCGGCTGCTACCCGATCTGCTCACCGACATCCGGCACGCCGAGACGACCGCCGGCACCGAACACACCGCCGATCTTCTGGTACGCGTCTACCGCCTCGCCGCCCAAACCCTGGTCAAGCTCGACGCCGCCGACCTGGCCTGGCTCGCCGCCGATCGGGCGATGGCCGCCACCGGAGGCGACCCACGGCGTACCGCCGTCGCCGCCGTCCCGCTCGCCCAGGCACTACGCGCGCTGGACCGGGGACGGCTCGCGATGGCCGCCACCATCACCGCCGCCCACCGCCTCCTCCCCGCACACTCCCGCGCCACCACACCGAACGATCTCGCCCTGGCGGGCACCCTGCTCGCCGAGGCCGCCATCGCCGCCGCCAGCTGCGCCGACGCCACCGCCGCACACGACCTCGCCAACCGCGCCACCCGACTCGCCACCGCCCTCGGCGACCATCCCCGCCCCGACAACGGCGATCTCGGATTCGGCCCCACCACCGTCGACCTCGCCCGCGCCCTGATCGCCACCGAACTCGGCGACAGTCAGCAGGCCATCGCCACCCACCAGCACGCCACCGCCAGCGGCGCCTGGAACCGGCTACCCGCCGAACACCGGGCAGCTCACCTGATCGACATCGTCCGCGCCCACCTCGACGCCGGCGACCCGCAGGCAGCCGGACGCGCCCTCGTCACCGCCGACCGCATCGCCCCGGCCGAGACCCGTACCCGCCCCACCGCCCGCGCCGCGCTGACCGCCGTACTCCGCACCGGCCCCACCCCCGCCGACGTCACCCGACTCGCCGCCACCGTCGGCCTGACCCGACGGTGACCGCAGCACGCCACGACACCCACCAGCTCTTCACCGTCATCGGAAGCACCTGACCCAACGTGCGAACCGACCCGGGCATCGGCATCAGCGCAGGTCGTACCGGTCGAGGTTCATCACCCGGTCCCACGCCGACACGAAGTCCCGCACGAACTTCTCGTCCGCGTCGAAGCTCGCGTAGACCTCCGCGTTGGCCCGGAGCTGGGAGTGCGCGCCGAAGACGAGGTCGACGGCGGTGCCGGTCCACCTGATCTCGCCGGTGGACCGGTCCCGGCCCTCGTAGACGTTCTCCGCCGACTCGGCGACCTTCCATTCCGTACGCATGTCGAGCAGGTTGACGAAGAAGTCGTTCGTGAGCGTCCCGGGCCGGTCGGTGAAGACGCCGTGCGGGGACTGCCCGGTGTTGGCGTTCAGCACCCGCATCCCACCGACCAGCACCGTCATCTCGGGTGCGCTCAGGTTCAGCATGAACGCCCGGTCCAGCAGCAGGGTCTCCGGCGACAGCTTCTCCCCGGCCCGCAGGTAGTTGCGGAACCCGTCGGCCTTCGGTTCGAGCACGCCGAACGTCTCCACGTCGGTCTGCTCCTGTGACGCGTCCGTCCGGCCGGGCGTGAACGGGACCGTGATGTGGTGGCCGGCGTTCCTGGCCGCCTGCTCGACGGCCGCGCACCCGGCCAGCACGATCAGGTCGGCCAGCGACACCTTCCGGCCGCCGGACTGTGCCCCGTTGAAGTCCCGCTGGATCCGTTCGAGTGCCGTCAGCACGCCTGCCAGCTCAGCCGGGTCGTTGACCTCCCAGTCCTTCTGCGGGGCGAGGCGGACGCGGGCCCCGTTGGCCCCACCCCGCTTGTCGGTGGCGCGGAAGCTGGCCGCCGAAGCCCAGGCGGTGGCGACCAACTGGGCGACGGAGAGCCCCGACCCGAGGACCGTCTCCTTGAGCGCGGCGATGTCCTCGGCGGTGACCAACTCGTGGTCCACCTCGGGAACCGGGTCCTGCCACAGCTGCGGCTCCGGAACCCACGGGCCGAGATACCGCGAGACCGGTCCCATGTCGCGGTGCAACAGCTTGAACCAGGCCTTGGCGAACGCCTCCTCCAGCTGCTCCGGGTGCTGCCAGAACCGCCGGGCGATCGGCTCGTAGCTCGGGTCGACCTTCAGCGCCAGGTCCGAGGTGAGCATCATCGGGGCGTGCCGCTTCGACGGGTCGTGCGCGTCCGGCACGGTGCCGTCCGCCGAGGCGTCCTTCGGCCTCCACTGCTTCGCCCCGGCGGGGCTGGTCGTCAGCTCCCAGTCGTACCCGAAGAGGTTCTCCAGGTAGTTGTTGTCCCACCGGGTCGGCTCGGTGGTCCAGGCGCCCTCCAACCCGCTGGTCAGCGTGTCGGGGCCCTTGCCGGTGCCGTAGGAGTTCTTCCAGCCGAGACCCTGCTGCTCGACGGGGGCGGCCTCCGGCTCCGGGCCGAGGTACTGCGGTTCGACGGCGCCGTGCGCCTTGCCGACCGTGTGACCGCCGACGAGCAGCGCCACCGTCTCCTCGTCGTTCATCGCCATCCGGGCGAAGGTCTCCCGGATGTCCCGGGCGGACGCCAGCGCGTCCGGGTGGCCGGCCGGCCCCTCCGGGTTCACATAGATCAGACCCATCTGTACGGCGCCGAGCGGAGCCGTGAGTTCCCGGTCGCCGCTGTAGCGCTCGTCACCGAGCCAGGTGTCCTCCGGACCCCAGAAGATCTCCTCCGGCTCCCAGATGTCCTCGCGCCCGAACCCGAACCCGAAGGTCTTGAACCCCATCGACTCGTACGCGCAGTTGCCGGCGAAGACCAGCAGGTCCGCCCAGGAGAGCTTGCGGCCGTACTTCTGCTTGATCGGCCAGAGCAGCCGGCGGGCCTTGTCCAGGCTCGCATTGTCCGGCCAACTGTTCAGCGGTGCGAACCGCTGCGAACCGCTGCCGCCCCCGCCCCGACCGTCGGCGATCCGGTACGTGCCCGCGGCGTGCCAACTCATTCGGATGAAGAACGGCCCGTAGTGGCCGTAGTCGGCGGGCCACCACTCCTGCGAGGTCGTCATCAGCTCGAAGAGGTCCCGCCTGAGCGCGTCGACGTCGAGTTTCTTGAATTCTTCCCGGTAGTTGAAGTCCTCACCCATCGGGCTGGTCCGGGGCGCATGCTGGTGCAGCACCGAGAGGTCCAACTGGTTCGGCCACCAGTCCCGGTTCGTTCTCGGCCGGGTGGCCTTGACGGTGGGCGCGGGGATTGCCGGGTTTTCACTTTCGCTGACGCTCTCGGTCGCGGCCTTCTTGTCAGACACGTCTGTCCTTCCTGTCTCGGTCTGCTAACTGATTCCCCCTCCCATTGGTTGCTTTGGCCTGGCGCGGTGTCCGTCGGTCCGAGCGACCCTGCCTACTCGTCCTCGGCTCGTTCCTACTCGTCCTCGGCGAAGACGACGTCCCGGCGCTTGCGGATCGCCGGCAGGATGGCGAGGACGAGCGCCGCCACGGTCACGGCCAGCAGCACCGCGGAGATCGGCCGGGTCACGAAGACCGACGCGTCGCCGCGGGAGATGATCAGCGCCCGCCGCAGGTTCTCTTCGAGCAGCGGTCCGAGGACGAAGCCGAGCAGCAGCGGCGCCGGCTCACACCCGCACTTGATCAGGACGTAGCCGAGGATCCCGAAGAACACGATCGCGTAGACGTCGTAGGCGTTCAGACTCAGCGAGTACGTGCCGATCGCCGCGAACAGGATGATCATCGGGAACAGCACCTGGTACGGGATGCGCAGCATGCGTACCCAGACACCGATCAGTGGCAGGTTCAGCAGCACGAGCAGCACGTTGCCGATCCACATCGACGCGATCAGTCCCCAGAACAGCGCCGGTTCGTCGGTGATGACGTTCGGGCCGGGAGTGATGCCGTGCACGATGAAGGCGCCGACCATCAGTGCCATCACCGGGTGGGCGGGCAGCCCCAGGGTGAGCAGCGGGATGAACGACGTCTGTGCGGCGGCGTTGTTCGCCGACTCGGGGCCGGCGACGCCTTCGATCGCGCCGCGCCCGAACTCCTGCGGCCGCCCTGACACCCGCTTCTCGACGGCGTACGAGGTGAACGAGGCCAGCACGTGACCCCCGCCGGGCAGTACCCCGAGGGCGGAGCCGAGGCCGGTGCCCCGCAGGATCGGGCCGACGATCCGGCGCCGGTCCTCCGCGGTCGGCCAGAGGTTCGTCACCCTGCCCACCACGGCCGAGCGGGTCTGCTCGTTCTCCAGGTTCCGCAGGATCTCGGCCACCCCGAACATGCCGACGGCGACCGACACGAACTCGATGCCGCCGTACAGTTCGCGCTGGTCGAAGACGAACCGGGGGGTACCGGTGTAGATGTCCTGGCCGACCGTGCCGAGCAGGACGCCGAGGGCGATCATCGCCAGTGCCTTGAGCGCCGAGCCGCGCGCCAGCGCGATCGACACGATCAGGCCGAACAGCACCAGCGAGAAGTACTCGGCCGGGCCGAACCGCAGCGCGACACTGGCCAGCGGCGGGGCGGCGACGGCCAGCGCGACGGTGGCCACCGTACCCGCGAAGAAGGAGCCGATCGCGGCGACGGCCAGCGCCGGCCCGGCCCGGCCCTGTTTGGCCATCTCGTGACCGTCGAGCGCGGTGACCGCCGCCGACGACTCACCGGGCAGGTTGATCAGGATGGCCGTGGTCGAGCCGCCGTACTGCGCGCCGTAGTAGATGCCGGCCAACATGATCAGCGCGGTCACCGGCTCGAAGCTGAAGGTGATCGGCAGCAGCATCGCCACCGTCGCCGTCGGCCCGATGCCGGGCAGCACGCCGACCGCCGTCCCGAGCAGTACCCCCAGGAAGCAGTAGAGGACGTTCTGGACCAGGAAGGCGGTCGAGAAGCCCAGCGCCAGGTTTTCTAGAAGTTCCATGCCTCGTTCCGGTGATGTGTCAGAACCGGATGGTGCGTCGGACCCGGATGGTGCGTCAGTGCGTCAGAACTGGAGCCACGGGCCCCACAGCGGGATCCGCAACTGGAGTCCGACGACGAAGATGAGCGTGCTGGCGACGGTCAGCACGGCGGCCACGGCCACCGCCGTCAGCGGCCGGACGCGCCGGCTCGCCAGGGTGGTGAGCAGGGCGGTCACCGCCGAGGTCGGGACGAACCCGAGCCGCCGGACCGTGAGTCCGAAGAACACGACCGCGAGCACGATCGCGGCCAGCGCACGCCAGGGAACCGTCCCGAACGAGGCCACCTCGCCTGCGACGAACCCCTTGACGACGATCGCCAGCCCCAGGGCGGCCACGATCGCGCCCACCAGCAGCGGAAAGTAGCCGGGGCCCATCCGCAGCAGGGAGCCCAGCTCGTAGCCGCGCGCGCCCACCATGAACGCGGCGCCGATCAGGACGAAGACTCCCCCGGCCAGGATGTCCGGGAGGGAGCGACGACGCTCCACCTCAGGAGACCCCGACCCCGGCGTCAGCGATGATCTTCGACCAGGTGCCGAGCTGCTCCTCGAGGTGCGCCCGGTGCGCCTGCGGAGTCGCGTCCTCGGCCGGCACCGGGGCGGTGCCGAGTTTGGCCATCTGGTCGATCACTGCCTGGTCGGCCAGGGCCGCCTTCAGCGCCTCGGAGAGCTTCTGGACGATCTCCTCCGGGGTGTCGGCCGGCACGTAGAGGCCGTGCCAGACGCTGACCTGGAGCTGCGGCAGCCCGGCCTCGGCCGTGGTGGGCAGGTCGGGCAAACTCTTCACCCGCTCCGGGGTGGTGACCGCGTACGCCTTCACCTTGCCCGCGGAGATCTGGCCGCTGGTGTTCGTGGTCTGGTCGCACATGAAGTCGACCTGGCCGCCGACGAGGTCGGTCAGCGCGGGACCGGTCCCCTCGTACGGGACCTCCTGGAGCTTGACCCCGGCGGCCTCCTGGAACAGCAGCCCGCACAGGTGGGACGCGGCACCGATGCCGGCGTTGGCCAGGGTGACCTTGTCCGCGTTCGCCTTCACGTGGCTGACCAGGTCCGGCAACGTCGCGGGCGCGAAGTCCTTGCGGGCCACGATCGTCATCGGCACCTCGGTGACGAGCCCGACCGTCTCGAAGTCCTCGACCGGCTTGTAGCCGAGGTTCTTGTACAGGGCGGGTGCGGTGGACATTCCGATGTGGTGCATCAGCACCGTGTAGCCGTCGGGCTCGGCCCGCGCGACCTCGCCGGCGCCGACCGTACCGCCGGCACCCTCGACGTTCTGGATGACGATCTTGCCACCGAGTTGCTTGGCCATCGGGTCGGCGATCATGCGGGTGACGGTGTCCGTCGGGCCGCCCGCGCTGAACGGTACGACGATCGTGATGTTCTGGTCCGGATAGTTCCCGGCGTCGCCTCCACCGCCCGCGCCCCCGTTGTCGGCGCAGGCCGCGACGAGCGAGACGACGCCGATCGCGGCGATCGTCCGCGCAACAGCCCGGTGCCTGGTGGTCGTTCCCATATCGCGGCCTCCTCCGTGCAGCGCGCAACCGTCGGCGGGTACGCGGCCCCAGTCTCGGCCGACATGGCCGCGGATGGTGTCAGAGAAATCCCAAGGAATGCGTCGGATGTCAGAGAAATCCCAAGAACTCGGGAGGGGACGTGAATACCTCCCGGAGTTCGAGGCAGACGCGAGCGTCGATCCGGCCGTACAATCCGCCGGTATGCGGATCACCGTCATCGAGGATGACGACCGCGTGGCGCGCGGTCTGGTGACCGTCCTGGCCCAGGCGGGCTTCGAGGTCCACCGCATCGCCACCGCCGCCGAGGCCGGGCGTGCCGCCTCGTCCGACGTCGTCCTCGTCGACCTGGGCCTGCCCGACGGCGACGGACTCGACGTGATCCGCAGGCTGCGCGACCGGCCGGAGACCGCCGTCATCGCGGTGACCGCCCGGTCCGAGGAGCACGAGCGGGTCCGTGGCCTGCGCGCCGGTGCCGACGACTACATCGTGAAGCCGTTCGGCATCCCCGAACTGCTGGCCCGGATCGACGCCGTGCTGCGGCGCACCCGGGCGGCCCGGGCCATGGGCCACCCCGACGAGCCGCTCGTGCGGGGTCCGCTGCGGATCGGCGTCGGCACCCGCGAGGTCACCGTCGGCGGCACGCCGGTGACGCTCACCCGCAAGGAGTTCGAGCTGATCCTGCTGCTGGCCCGGCGGGCGCCGAACGTGGTCAACCGGGACGCGATACTGGACCAGATCTGGGGCGCCACCTGGGAGTCCTCCAGCCGGACCCTGGACACCCACATCGCGGCGCTGCGGCACAAGCTCGGACCGGAGGTACCCATCCGGACGATCCACGGGGTCGGCTATCGGCTCCTGGCCGACCAGCCGGAGCTGATCGGCTGACCCGCCGTGCACCGTCGCCTGCTCGCCGTCCTGGTGCCCCTCGCGGTGCTGCTCGTCACCGCGCTCGGGGTGCCGCTCGGCATCACCGTCGCCGAGCGGGAGATGCAGGAGACCTACGTCGACCGACTGGGCGACGTCGGCCGGTACGCCTCGCTGGCCGAGACCGCGCTCTCGACCGGGCGTACCGAGGCGCTCCAGCAGGAACTGACGCGCTACCACGAGCTGTACGGCATCCCGGTCGCGGTGATCGACACGTCGGGTACGGTGCTGCTCGGGCCGGCCGGCGCGTACCAGGCGGCGGCGCGCTCCGAGCCGGCGCTGCCCCGGATCGTGACCGCGGCGCTGGCCGGGGCGAGGTCCGAACCGTCCGGGGAATGGGCACCGTGGGACGACTCCGCGCTGGTGGTCGCCGAGCCGGTGGGGCGGGACAGCGAGGTCGTCGGCGCCGTCGTGACGATCTCCGACCTCTCGGCGACCCGCGACCACATCCTGATGCGGTGGGCCCAGCTCGCCGGGCTCGGGCTGCTGCCGATGCTGGCGTTGGTCGCCGTCGCCTGGCCGGTGTCGGCGTGGGTACTGCGACCGGTGCGCGGGCTCGACGCCGCGACCTCGCGGATCTCCCAGGGTGACCTCACGATCCGCGCCGACGCCGAGGCCGGCCCGGTCGAGCTGCGACGGCTGGCGCGGTCGTTCAACACGATGATGGACGCGGTCGAGAACGCCGTACAGCGGCAGCGGGCGTTCGTCTCCGACGCGTCGCACCAGTTGCGCAACCCGCTGACCAGCCTCCGGCTCGCCGTGGAGAGCCTGGAACCGCACCTGCGACCGGACGGCGACGGGCGGCAGGTGTACGACGTCGCCGTCGAAGAGCTGAAGGCGATGCAGCGGCTGCTGAACTCGCTCCAGGCCAGTGCACGGATGGAGAGCATGCGACCGGCGTCGCCGGTGGAGCTGGACCCGGTGCTGGCGACCCGGGTGAACCGGTGGCGTGCGTTGACGTCGACAGCGGGGAAGACGCTGGTGGTCGACGTACCGCCGGGGCTGCGTCTGCTGGAACCGCCGGGTGGGCTGGGCAGCATCCTGGACGAGTTGATCAGCAATGCGTTGCGGCTGTCCGACGCGGAGGTGGTCCAGGTCGGCGCCCGGGTCGTCCCCGGCGGTACCGGCGACGGACCCGGCGACGGCGACGCGACCGGCGGGGTGGTCACGATCGCCGTCCGTGACGACGGTCGGGGCATCGAGGCGTCCGAGCGGGCCAAGGCGCTCCGGAGGTTCTGGCGGTCGCCACGACACCAGAACGTGCCCGGCACCGGTCTGGGACTCGCGATCTGCGCCGACCTGGTCGGGGCGGCCGGCGGCGAGCTTCGGCTGGAGGAGGGCCTGCCGCGCCCGGACGGTTCCGGGCATGGATTCGCCGCGGTGGTCGCGCTGCCGGTCGTACCCCGGGCGACGCCGCCGGCTGCCGCCCCGGCGCCACCGCCGGCATGACCGCGCCGCCGACATGACCGCCACCGCCGGCATGACCGCACCGCCGACATGACCGCCACCGCCGGCATGACCGCACCGCAGGCATGACCGCACCGCAGGCATGACCGCCACGGCCGGCATGACCGCCACCGACGACATGACCGCAGGGCCGGCGTGACCGAGGTCCGGGTTTCGTCGGCGGTCAGCGCTTGTGGTCGCGGAACCAGGCCGTCGCGCCCGGGTGCAGCGGGATCGACGCGGTGGAGATCCCGGTACGCACGTTGATCTGCCACACCTGGGGAAGGGCTTCGGCGTCGCCCCGGCCAGCCGACGTGATCGTGCCGGCGTGCACGAAGACCGTGTCGGTGATGGCGTAGACCAGATCCTCGGGCAGGTCGTCACGGACGAGAAGCACGTTCGGCACGGCGACGGTGCGGGTGGCCTGGACCCCGGAGTAGGCGGTCGCGGTGATCATGGCCGGTGCGTAGGGGCCGGGGTATGCCACGACGAGCCCGTCGGCCTGTTCGTCCAACGGGATCAGCCGGATCGGGTGCCGCTGCGCCAGATCCGTTATGGCGGGTGTCGGTACGCCGGTCAGCGAGAACATCGCGTCGATCTCGCCGTCGCGCAGCGCCGCCGCCGACTCGGCCTGGCTGAGGTACCGGCCCTCGGTGTCCGTCGGCCCGAGATCGAGCACCCGCAGGGACGTGAACTCCGTGCCCGAGTCGCGCGCGCCCAGGGAAACCCGTTTGCCCTCGATCTCCCGGAACTCGTCGATCGTCGAGTCGGCCATCACCACGAGATGCAGGTGACTGTCGTAGAGCCGGCAGATCGCCGAGAGCCCCTCCGGCACCCGGCCGTCGGTGGTGATCACCGCGTCCAGGCTGGACAGCCCGAGCTGCACGTCGCCACCGAGCAGCATCCGGATGTTGTCGGTGGACGCCCCGCTCGGCACGGTGCTCACCGTGGCGCCCGGCACCTGCCGGGTGATGCGTTCGGCCAGCGCACCGCCGATGCGCCGGTACACCGCCCCCGCCGGGCCGGTGCCCAGGCGCAGGTGGACCTCGTCGACCTCGGGCTGCCGCGAACAACCGGCGAGCAGCCCTCCGGCGGCCAACAGCGCCGCCCGCCGGCTGAGCCGCAGCTCCGGGATCAGCTCCATGCCGAGATGGTACGGACGGAGGCTCTCCCTGGCTGCTCACCGCGGTCGCCCACGGCGTCGTCCGGCTACCGGATCTGCCGCGCCGCCACGTGGAACTCCCGGCGGTACCACAGCAGTGGTTGGGCCGACGCCTGGGTACGCACCTCGACCGGCTCACCGAGCAACAGATCGTGATCACCGGCCAGGATCCGGTCCACCCGCCGGCACCGGAACGCGGCGTGGGCGTCGGCCAGCAGCGGCACCATGGTATCGGCGCAGACGAGGAAGTCCTGCTCGGCGAAGCGGTCTATCCCCCGGGTCGCGAACCGGCGGGCAACGTGCTGATGCTGCTCGCCGAGGAGGTTCACCACGAACCAGGGTGCCTCGGCGAGCACGTCGAGGCAGCTCGACTCGTGCGCCACCCCGACCAGCACGAGGGGCGGGGTCAGCGACACCGACATGACCGAGCTCGCGGTGAACCCCCACCACCGGCCCTCGTGATCCCGCGTCGTCACCACCGCCACGGGTGCGGCCAGGTACGACATCGCCTCCTTGAAGGCGGCGGGATCGAGACCGGCCTGGCCGCTGTACGCCTGCAACCCCACGACCTGCCTCCGTTTCGTGGATTCCGCGGACTTCCCACTTCCCCCGCCCGTGCCCGAGGTGCCCGGACCTGACCTCGGTGTCCGCACCGTCACCCGGGCGTCCGCAACGCCCTTCCGCATCGGCGGGCCACCGCCTCGGCGCCGCGCAACCGCTTCGGGGTCGCCGTGCCCAGTCCGGCGTGCACCTTCCGCAATCCGTGACTGCGCGCGACCTGCCTCGGCCCGTGGAAGATCAGGCATGCGTAGAGCGCCCGGCGGGCCGGGCTGCTGTGCTCGGGGAGCCCCACCTCGTACACCTCCAGTTCGTCGTGGAAGCGCAGCAGGGTGAGGACGCCCTCCTCGTCCCCGGCCCGGGCGTGCAGCACGAGGACGGAGACCTCCGCGCAGTCGTCCCACTGGTCCATCCGGTACCGGACCAGCGCCGGGTGGTCCGTCGTCTGCATGCGGTTGTTGTGCGCCGCGATCAGGTCGCAGGCGCTCCCCCGGTAGTCCCGCCACGGCACCGCCTCGACCGTGATGCCGTGCTTGGCCATCTGGCGTTCGTCGGCCCGGATAGTGTGCCGCACCTTGCTGGGCAGCGCGTCCGGGGACCCCAGCACGACCTCCTCCGGGTACGCGAGATCCTCGTACTCGGCCAGCCATTCCATCGGGCCGAACAGCGTCTCGGCCAGCCGCTGCTGCCGAGGGTCGAGGTAGCCGAAGTAGAGCGACCGCCCGGCGAGTTCGGTAACGGTGGCCACCGCGTCGGAGACCGCACGGAGCACCTCCGGCTCCTCCCGGCACCGTAAACTCCCCCGGATCTCCAAACGCCCGCCGATCAGGGCGCTCTTCTCCGGGACCGGCGACTCCGCCTGGCCCCAGGCGACCGGCGAGTGGATCTGGTCGGACCACTGTTCGCCCCGGCCCAGATAGATCGGCAGCGCGGCGCACAGCCGCGGCCCGTCGCGGACCACGACGTACCGCGGCTCCCAGCGAGGGTCGTTCGACATCTGTACCAGCCGGCCGTGGCAGCCGAGCGCGCCGACCGCCTCGTCGAGCTGGAGGAACTCCTCCGCCCCGACGTCGTCGAGGTTGTCGGTGACCACCGTAACGAGCGCCATGTCCTACCCCGCCCGGTATTCGAGTGCGGTTACCGACCAGCTGAAGCCCATCCCGCTCGCGGCCAGCAGCACCAGGTCGCCGTCGTCGAGCGCCGCCCGGTCCCACACCTGGCGCAGCGCGATCGCGGTGTCCGCGCAGCCCATGTGCCCCAGCTCCGAATGGTTGAAGACGCTGCGGTCCGGGGACAGGTCGAGCGCCTTCAGCAGGCGGTGCTGCACGTTCCGGTCGTTCTGGTTGACCAGCAGGTAGCGCACGTCCGCCAGCCGCCGCCCGGCCCGCTCCAGGGTCTGCTCGACCAGCGCCACGTAGTTGTCCGTGTACGCCTCCGCGAGCCCCTTCCGGTTGCCCCGGCGCCGCAGCCGGATCCCCCCGTCGTGGTACTCGCCCCCGTAGTGGTCACACCAGCTCGGATCGGTGTGTGCCGACGACGCCAGGTACCCGAAGGAGTGACCGGACCCGCCGACAAGCAGGGCCGCCGCCGCGTCGCCGAAGTTGAACAGCCCCTTCGAGTCCGGATCGGCGCGGTCCACCACCCCGCTGAACCGCTCGCCCACCACCACCAGCGCCCGCTCGTCGCCGCCGGGGGCGATCCCGCCGGCGGCGATCCCGAGCCCGGTCATCAGGGCGTTGCAGAAGTTGACCACCTCGAAGCAGTGCGCCCCGGTGATGCCCAACTCGTCGGCGACCTTGGCCGCGGGTGACCAGAAGGGCATGTCCCAACAGCCGCTCCCGGCGTAGATGACCTTGCCGACGGTCGCCGGGTCCGTGCCGGTACGGTCCAGGATCGTGCTGGCGGCGTCCACCGCCAGCTCCCACGCCTGCTCCTCCGGCGCCAGGACCGGGAACTCCTTGCCGTGCGTGATCTCCAGGATCTCCGGCAGGGAGACGCCGGAGCTCTCGTGCAGCTGGTCGACGGTGATCCGGCCCTCCGGAAACGCGACCTCGACGTCCACGATTCCGGCCCGGGCCGGCGCCCCGGGCTCGATCGGCATCACCGGTCACACGCCTTTCGTAGCTGGTCGAGGCGGGTCAGGCCGGACAGCACCGAATCGACCGGCAGGCCGAAGTCGATGAGGCAGGCGACCTCGTCCACCCCGGCGTCGCGGTACTGGTCGACCACCTGCCGGGCCTTCGTCACGGTGCCCAGCAGGCCATGGTCGAAGTACCGGGTGAAGGCGCGGTCCAGCAGGAACTCGGTGTCCTCGGCCGACAGCTTCGACAGGTCGACCGCGCGCTTGCCGTCCGGCCGGGAGCCCACCATCAGCCCCAGCGAGCTGCGCATGTACCCGGTCAGCGGCTCCCGCACCAGCTCGCGGGCCGCCGCCTCGTCCTCGTCGAGATAGGTGTGGATCATCAGGGCGACGTGTCCCGGCCACCCGTCGGCGTCCGGGCGACCGGCCAGCGCCGCGCGGTACTCCTTGATCTTGACGGAGAGGGTGTCCAGGTCCTGGTCGAGCAGGTGGGTCAGGACCCCGGCGCCGAGTTGGCCGGCCATCCGGAACGTCTCCACCCCGCCCGCGCTGGTGATCCAGACCGGCAGCTCCGGCTGCACCGGGGGCGGGTAGACGCGTACCTCCTGCGTCTCCCCCACGCCGTCGACCACCGAGACCGCCTCGCCCCGCCACAGTCTCCGCACCGTCGCCACGTACTCCCCGAGCAACCGCTTTCGCTCGGCGTAGTTCTCCGGCCGGAGCGCGTAGTCGGTGGCGTGCCAACCGGACGCGAACGAGATGCCCACCCGCCCGTGCGAGAGGTTGTCGACCACCGACCACTCCTCGGCGATCCGCAACGGATGGTGCAGCGGCGCGACGACGCTGCCCGCCCGGATCTTCACCCGCTCGGTGACCGCCGCGATCGCGGCGCTGGTCACCGACGGGTTGGGGTAGAGGCCGCCGAACGGGTGGAAGTGCCGTTCCGGGGTCCAGATCGCGGCGAACCCGAACGCGTCGGCGAACCGGGCGCCCTCGCGCAGGAGCCGGTACCGGTCGCTGTCCTCCTCGTTGCTGTTGTTGGCGAAGTAGAAAAGACTGAAATCCACTGTGACCTCCCCGATCGCAGATTCGGTCAGCTGTCGGTCGCGGCGACAGGGCTCGCCGCGGGAGGAACGGGCTCGGGCGTGCCGGTTGCCGGGTCCGAGGTGGAGCCGCCGGGAGCGGCGACCGGTCGGGTGCGCCGCGCCCACCGGGTCAGCGGTGGCACGACGGAACCGGCGACGAGGAACACGACGGCGAAGACCAGCCAACCGCCGTACCCGAGCGCGGCGAGCGCGCCGGTGATGGCGAGCGGGGCGACCATGGAACCGAGCTGTGTCGACGTCTCGAACAGGCCCTGGTACTGCCCCTGCGCGCCGTCCCGGGCCAGGCCGTAGCTCAACGACCAGGCTCCGGCGCTGTGCCACATCTCACCGAGGACGTGGGCCAGGGTGCCGGCGATCAGGATGATGGCGGCCAGCCACACCCCCTGCCCCTTGGCCAGGGCGAAGATCACGCAGCACAGGGCGAACGCCAGCGAGGCCCGGCGCCAGATCCGGACCCCGCCGGCGACGTCCTCGGCGCCCCGGCTGGCCCGCACCTGGAACAGGATGACGGTCGCGGTGTTGATCAACAGCAGGACGGTGAAGAAGAACGGCGGTGCCGAGGTGTGCTGGCTGATCCAGATCGGCATCGCGACGATCAGCAGCGCGTCACTCATCACCAGCACGCTGTTGACCAGCGACACGGCCGCGTACGGCAGGTCCCGCAGCACCACCCACTTCGGCCCGCCGTCCTCGTCCGAGGCGGTCGGGGTGGCCGGTACCGCGGGCACCCGCAGGAAGGCGAGGCCGGAGAGCACGAACAGCCCACCGGCCGCCACCAGCAGGGCTACGTACGCCGACCGCGAATCGATCAGCAGCGCCGACCCGCCGATCACGGCACCGAGCGACACCCCGATGTTGGCCATCGAGCGCATGTAGGCCCAGGCCCGCACCCGCTCCTCGGGCGCCAGGAGGGCGGCCAGCAGCCCGCCCCGGGCGGCGTTGGAGCCGGACTCGATCGCGAGTACCACCGCCGCGGCCAGCAGCAGGCCGACGAAGTTGGTGACCAACGCGTACCCGCAGGTCACCAGCCCTAGGACGAAGAGCAGGGTGACGGTCACGCCGCGCGCCCCCCGCACGTCCGCCAGCCGACCGGCCGGCACGCTGGACAGCATCCCCGCCCCGGCGCCGACCGTCAACGCGAGGCCCACCCGCTCCGGCGCGATCCCGACGACCCGGGTGAAGTACAGCACGCTGATCGTCATGATGATGCCGTGCGCCGTCGTCTTGGCAAGGTTGCTGATCGCCAGCAGCCGGACGAGCCCGGCGGGGGGAATGATGTCCCGGAGGAATGACATGGTCCGTGCGCTCCCGTCAGCCGTTGCCGGCCAGAACTGTCTCCCGCAACGCGTTGCGGTCGACCTTGCCGTTGACGTTGAGGGGGAAACTGTCGCGGTGGTAGAGCCGCCGCGGCACCAGGTGGATCGGTAGGTAGGTCCGCAACCACCGGGCGAATTCCGGGTACGGCAGGTTGCGGCCGGTGTAGAAGGCCACCAGCTCGGTGGTGTCCGCCTCGCGTACCGTGACCGCCGCCGCCTGGGTGACGTCCGGATGCCGGGTCAGCACCGCCTCGATCTCGCCCAACTCCACCCGGTAGCCACGAATCTTCGTCTGCTGGTCGAGCCGGCCGAGGTGGACCAGCTCGCCGTCCTCCCACCGCACCCGGTCCCCCGTGCGGTAGTAGTGCTCGGGCGCGGGCACGGTCTCGTCCGAGGGCAGGAACCGGTCGCCCTCGGCGGCCAGGAACCGCCCGCGGTTGTCGTCCGGGTCCAGGTATCCACCGAACCGCTGCACCCCCCGGACGCAGAGTTCGCCCTCTGCCGCGGACCGGCCCTCCTCGTCGACGATCACGTGGTCGAGGAACTCGTACACCGGCCCGATCGGCACGGTGTCGTTGGACGTCCGCGGCCACCGGTCCGGATCGGCCGGCAGCCGGTACTCGGTACAGGCCACGGTCAGCTCGGTCGGGCCGTACACGTTGTCCAGGTGGGCCTGCGGGGCGATCGCCCGCCACGCCCTGGCCTGCCGGTATGTCAACTGCTCACCGATGAAGATGCTCTGCCGCAGCACGGTGGGCCGGTCCGTCGGCAGGTTGCCGAGGTTCGCGCTGACCGAGACCACCGACGGCACCGAGAACCAGTGGGTGATCGCCCGGTCGGCCAGGTAGTCCACCGGCGTCAACAGGTCCGTCCGGGTCGGTGGCACGAGCGTCGCCCCGCCGCCCCAGGTGACGAAGAGGTCGAAGACCGACGGATCGAAAGTGAGGTCGAAGGTGTGCGAGACCCGGCAACCGGGCCCCACCTCGTACCGGGCGATGTTGCGGGCCACGTACGGCGACGCGTTGCCGTGGGTGATCGGAACCCCCTTCGGCGTACCGGTGGAGCCGGAGGTGAAGAGCACGTACGCCACGTCCTCCGGACCGGTGCGGTACTCCGGAAGGGCGTCGGGCCGCCCACCGAGCACGTCGGCCTCGGTGAGCCGCAGCACCGCGCCGACGGTCCCGGCGAGGTCGTCCAGCTGTGCCGCGCCGCTCTCGTCGGCGATCAGCACGTCGGCACCGATCGCCTTGCAGATGACCTGGTTGCGGTAGCTCGGGTGGCCCGGGTTCAACGGCACCACGGTGGCGCCGAGGCGCGCCGCGGCCAGGTAACCGGCGAACGCCACCAGGCTGCGGGTGGCCAGCAGCACCACCCGGGCCGGCGGGCCGTTCCGCGCCGCGAGGATCCGGCTGGCGATCACCTCCGCGCACCGGCGCAGCTCCCGATAGCTGAGCACCGGGTCGACGAGGTCGAGCGCGGGCGCGTCCGGCTGCCGCTCCACCGTCCGGGCGAACCACTCGTAAAGGGTGGTGGGAACCCCTTCCGACACCGGCAGCTCCCACCGGACCAGGTCCGTGCCGGCCCGCAGCAGGTCCACCGCGTGCACCCTCATCGTGCTGGGCGGGCACCTGCGCTCCGGCCGGAGGTGCAGCCGCTGCACCCCGTCCGTGGCGTCCGGCACGTCGAGGTGGCAGTCGCACGGATCATCACCGAATCCGGCGAACCGGTAGGCCACCTCCATCATCCGATTGCGGTCGGTCGACCGGAAGTCGGCGACCACATGGCTGCCCGCCGAGGCCGCCCGGTCGGAGATCCAGTTCAGCAGCACCGTTCCCGCACCGAACACGACCACCCGGCACGACGTCGCCAGAAGCTTCAGGTGCCACACCGCCGGATACTTCTCCAGCAGGACGATGCCGACCGCGCCGTGCGGCCCGAAGCGGTCGCTCATCGTCACGACGAGGACCTCGTGCCGAGGATCGGTCAGCAGCGTACGCAGCGTCGCGTCCGAGTAGTGCACGCCGGTCGCGTTCATCTGACTGGTACGCAGGGTGAGCTCCTCCGCCCGGGCGAGGTCCTCCTTGTCCGCCCGCCGGATCCACATCCTCAGGTCGAGCGTGCGCAGGAACTCCTCGTCCGGTCCACCGAACTCGGCCCGGGCCGCGTCACGCGCGAACCCGGCCTGGTACATCACCCGGCGACGCCGGGAGTCCTCGGTGACCGTACTCGGGGTGAACTCGGGCAGGTCGAGCAGCTCGGTCGCCTGTTCGGCCGGATAGCACCGCACCTCGGACAGCCGGTAGGCGACCTCCGCCCGCTCGCTCGGCTGGTCGTCGATGAACGCGATGGTGCGCGGCGCGAAGTTCAGCTCGTCCGCGATCGCGGCGATCGCGTCCGACTTGCGCCCCCAGCCGATCTGCGGCAGGACCAGGTACTCCGCCACGCCGAGCCGCTCCAGCATCGCCCACGCGTGGTCGTGATCGTTTCGACTGGCCACGGACTGCAGGATGCCGCGCTCGTCGAGCCCGACGATGACCCGGCGAATCTCCTCGGAGAGCCGTACCTCGCCGTCTTCCAGCAGCACGCCCTGCCACAGGGTGTTGTCCAGGTCCCACACCAGGCACTTGACCGCTTCGGAACTCACCTCGGGCACCTCCTCACATCTCCCACAGGGTCACCGCCCAGGCCGCCACCGGGCTGTTGTTGAGGACCAGCACGTGATCTCCCGTCGACACGTCTCCGCTGGTCATGAGCCGGTCCAGATTGAGCACGACGTCCATGGCACCGAGATGGCCGTAATCCGCCAGGTGCGTACGGCAGACCGGATGGATGGGGATCCCCAGCAGCGTCTCGTAGAACTCGAACGCCGAGGCGGTGACGTTCTGCATCACCGCGGCGGCGACCTGGCTCCGGTCGAGTCCCGCCTCGGCGAGCACCTCGTCGACCATCCGGCCGAGCCGCATCCGGCTGTGCATCGCCATCTCGAACCGGTACCGGTCCGGCGACTCGCACACCTCCCGCCACTCGTACCAGGGCGCCTGCTTGTAGTCCACCCGGAACAGGTCGTGGAAGCTGCCGTCGGTCTCCATGCGGTGGCCACGCAGCACGGGGCGTCCACCCCGCACCATCGTCATGGCGTAGGCGCCGTCGCCGATCACCGTCACCGGGTAACGGACCCGGTCGACGCCGGTGGGGCGGCTGCCGTGGGTGATCAGCACGCTGGCCCGGCCCGGATCGGCGACCAGCAGGTCCCGGGCGAGCGCCCACGCCGCACTCGAACCCGTGCACCCCAGTCCGTCGATGGTGAACGCGAAGCTGGACTCCAGACCCACCTCCGCCTGTACCCGGCACACGTCCGAGCCGAGCAGCACGTCGGGCGAGCGGGGTGCGACCATCATCAGCAGGTTGGGGTGGCTCGGGGCGGCGGCGAGCAGTTCCCGACAGGCCCGGGCGGCCAACTCGCCGATCTCGGCGTCGGGAAGGACCCCGACGGTGCGGACCCCGGATTCCGCGACGAACCGGGCCTCGTCGTGGCCGAGCAGCTCGACCTCGGGCAGTTCGAGAACCTTGACCTGTTCCTCCGGCAACACACAGTGGATGCGCCCGATACCGATGCCGCCGTTGCCGGTGCCGCCGCTGCCACTGCTGTCCTTGCCGGTGCTCATGTCCACAGCTCCCGCGCGTGCCGGGCCAGCAACAGTTGGCTGATCTCGCTGCTGCCCTCGATGATCTCCATCAACTTCGCGTCCCGGTACGCCCTGGCCACCACGTGCCCGTCCCGGGCGCCGGCCGAGGCGAGGACCTGGACGGCGGCAGCGGCGCCCCGGGCCGCCTGGGTGGCCGCGAAGTGCTTCGCGGCCACGGCGGCAGTGACCTGCTGCGGTGAGCCGTTGTCCCAGCAGCGGCTGGCGTGCTCGCACATCCGGGTCGACGCCTGCTCGGCGACGAGCAGTTCCGCCAGGTGGCGGGCGACCAGTTGATGCTCGGCCAACGGTTTGCCGAACTGCTCCCGGGCCTGCGCGTGTGTGGTCGCGGCGGCCAGGCAGGCCCGCAGGATGCCCACGCAACCCCAGGCCACCGAGAGCCGGCCGTGGGTGAGCACCGACGTGATCAGCCAGTCCAGGGGCAGCCCGGCGGCCAGCAGCACACCGTCGGCCGCGGCGAGCGTGACCCCGTCCAGCTCCACATCGGCGTGCCCGGCCGCCCGGCACCCCATCGGGTCCGCCACCCGGGTCACCCGCACGCCGGGCGCGTCGGCCGGTACCAGCACCGCCGCCGCGCCGTCCGCGTGCTGTCCGAACACCAGGAGCAGGTCGGCGTAGGCGGCCCCGGTCACCCACACCTTGCTCCCGGAGACCTCGACCCGGTCACCGGTGAGGGTGATGCGGGTGGTCATCGCCGCCAGGTCGCTGCCGGCCCGCGGCTCGCTGAACGCCACCGCGGCCAGCGTCCCGGAGGTCAACCGGCGCAGGTACGTCGCCTGCTGGTGCTGCTCCCCGAACCGGCGCACCGCCCACGCCACCATGCCCTGCGACGTCATCAGGCTGCGCAGGGACGAGCACCGGCTGCCCACGTACGCGGTGAACTCGCCCAGCTCGGCGGCGGTGAACCCGAGGCCGCCGAACTCCGCGGAAACACCCGGGCAGAGCACGCCGTGGGCGGCCAGCCGGCGCAGTACGTCGTCGGGGAGACGACCCGCGAGGTCCCACCCGTCCGCGTCCGAGCCGACCGCTTCGGCGACCAGTTCGGCCGCCGCGGCGTACCGGTCAGCCACCGTTGCCCTCGCGCAACCGCAGCACGAGTTCGGTGATCGCCGCCACGCTGCGGAAGTTGGCCAGCTTCAGGTCCGGGCCCTGTACGGCCACCCCGAACGTACTCTCGACGTACGCCACCAGCTGCATCGCGAAGAGCGAGGAGACCAGGCCGGTGCCGAAGAGGTCCACCTCGGCGGTGACGGTCTTCTTGGTCTGTCGCGCGATGAACTCGACGAGGTTGTTACTGATCTCGTGCGCCTCGATCGGTGCGGTCGACGTGCTCATTGCGCTCCCTCGTAGTCGAAGAACCCTCGGCCGGTCTTGCGGCCGAACTCGCCTGCCTTGACCTTGGTCAGCAACAGCTCGCAGGGGCGGTA
Organism: Plantactinospora sp. B6F1; assembly: GCF_040120695.1. Classification (NCBI taxonomy): domain Bacteria; kingdom Bacillati; phylum Actinomycetota; class Actinomycetes; order Micromonosporales; family Micromonosporaceae; genus Plantactinospora; species Plantactinospora sp. B6F1. The sequence goes on from NZ_JBEEAC010000019.1 coordinate 123,542, forward strand.
GCCCTCGTCGCCGGTGCGCTCCAACAGGACATGGAGCGAGTCGACGACGTTGTCCAGGCCGATGAGGTCCCCGGTGGCCAGCGGACCGGACCGATGGCCGAGGCAGCCGGTGAAGACGGCGTCGACCGCCTCGGGAGTGGCGATGCCCTCCTCGACGACCCGGGCCGCCTCGTTGATGGCCCGCTGCAGAATCCGGTTGATCACGAATCCGGGACCGTCGCCGACCAGCACCGAGGCCTGGCCCAGCTCGGCCAGCAACTGTTCCGCCGCCCGGATCGCCGCGTCCCCGGAGCGCGGACCGCGGATCAGCTCCACCGTGCGGATCAGGTACGGGGGGTTCATGAAGTGGATGCCGACGAGGTCCGCCGGCCGCGTCACGTGCTGCGCCAGCTCGTCGATGGGCACGGCCGAGGTGTTGGAGACCACGAGGGTGCCCGGGGCGACGACGGCGCTCGCCCCGGCCAACGCCGCGGCCTTCGCCTCCATCCGTTCGGTGACCGCCTCGATCACGGCGGTGGCACCGGCCACCCGGGCCAGGTCCGTGGTGGTCTCCAGCTCACCGGCGGTGGTCGTCGCCGACAGGTGGCCCAGGAACTGCGCCAGGCGCACCTGCCGCGCGACCTCCGCCCGCGCCTTGGCCAGGCGCTCCTCGTCGATGTCCACGAGCACCACGGGAACACCGCTGCCGACGGCCAGTGCGGCGATGCCGGTACCCATCACGCCCGCGCCGAGGACCGCCACCCGGCTGCTCGTCTGCCTGCTCATCGCCTCTCCTCGTGCGTGTCGGGGATGCTCGGGCCGGAACTGCTCACGGCGGGGCTGCTCGGGCCGGAACTGCTGCCGGCGGAGGTGCTGCTCGGGCCGGGGGTGAGGAGATGCCCCACCAGATCGCCGACCCGGGCGTCCCGCCGGGCCAGGTACTCGATGCCGAGGCGTACCGTCTCGCCGGTCAGCTGCGGATCGAGCCCGTGCCGGCGCAGCCACGGTTGCCAACCGGTCGCCTGCACGCCCAGCTCGTCCTCGTCGTGCCCTTCCAGCTCCAGCAGGGCCGCCGCGGACAGGATCGGGTTGCCCTTGGCCAGCGCCAGGTCGCGGACCCGCTGCTGCCATTCGGCCAGCGGAATCGGCTCGGTCGGCAGACCTGCCGCGCCCAGCATCGCGAAGAGCCCGCGTACGCTCACCGCCCGCTCCGCGATCAGGTGGTAGGCCCGGCCGACCGACCCCGGGGAGAGGGCCAGCTCGACGATCCCCTTCGCCACCAGGTCCACCGGCGCGGCCGGCAGCACCCGGTCGTCCATCGGGTAGGCACCGACGGCGAGGCCACTGACCAGCGCGAAGTAGATGAGATCCCGGTCGTTGCAGGCGCCGGTCCGGGTGGACGACATGATCAGGCCGGGACGGAACACGCGTACCCGCATGCCGTCCTGGTCGGCCCGGTCGAGCAGCCGTTCGCAGACCCACTTGCTGGTGCCGTAGCTGCCCGACCTCGGGTCCAGTGGCTGCGCCCGGGTCTCCAGGTAGCGGCCGGATCCCATGGCCATACCGGTGGCGGCGACCGTCGAGACGTAGCTGAAGTCCCGGATCCCGCAGCCGCGTGCCCAGCTGAGCAGGTCCACCGTCGGCAGGACGTTCTCCTCCCGCAGCGTCCGGTACGGCTCGGTGAAGACCACCTTCGCGGCGCAGTGCACGATGTGGCCGACCCGCTGCTCCAGTTCACCGTCCCGGTACCGCTCGCCGAGCTTGCCCACGTCGCGCAGATCCCCGGGCACCACGTGGACCCGGTCCGGGTCCGGCTCGGGCAGCAGGAACTTCGTTGCCGCCGCCCGCAGGCGGCGCATGCCGGACTCCTCGTCCTCGGCGCGCACCAGGCAGTAGATCCGGCCCTTGGTGTGCTCCAGCATCTCGTGCAGGAGGAAGGCGCCGAGGTACCCGGTCGCACCGGTCAGGAACAGGTCCTTGCCGCGCGAGCGGCGTGCCGACAGGGTGCCCAGGGAGAGCTTCAGGTCCGCGTCGACGAGATCGTCGTCGCCCCGGTCGAGGGCGTCGTCGAGGGCGTCGGGGGTGGCGACCGCGCCGCGCTGCGCCCGGACCAGCTCGGCGAGACGGCTCACCGTGACCTTGCTGCCGCCCGCGCGGTGGACGTTCACGGCGCAGCCGAAGCGATTCTGGATCTCCAACGTCAGCTGTACCGCCAGCAGCGACGTGCCGCCCAACGCCCCGAACTGGTCGGTGGGACCGAGCGTCCGCACGCCGAACAGTCCCCGCCAGATGTCGAGCAGAGCCTCCTCGACGTCGTCCCCGACGGCCGGCGCCGGAGATCCGGACGGCGCGTCGGGCCTCGGCTCGACAGCGGCCGTGACCCGGTCCAACGCCCAGTACCGCTGGCGGGTGAACGGGTAGGTGGGCAGGGTGACCCGGCGTTCGCGGCCCGACCAGAGCGGCGTCCAGTCGACCGCGACGCCGTGCAGCCACGCCTCGACCAGGGCGGCGTCCAGCTCCTCCCGCAGATCCGGCGGGTCCTGCGGTGCCGGCACGTCGGGCCGATCCAGCCGCAGCACGTACCGGCCCTGGCCGGCCTCTCCGACGCCGACGAGGATGACGAACCGGTCAGCCGGCACCGCCGCCAGGTTCGGGAACAGCTCGGTGTCCGCGGGCAGGGCCGCCCGCAGCCGCTCGTGTGCGTCGGCCGGGAAGCGCACCTCCGCCGGTACGACCAGGGCGGCCCGGCGGGGAGAGCTGCGCCGGGTCTGCACCGCCGGCGGGCGGGGCAGGCGCAGCGCCGCGGCCAGCCGACCCGGTTCGGCGACCACCACCCGGCGCTCGTCGAAGTGTCGACGCCCCACCCGCAGGGTGTAGCTGACGTCGTCGATCGGCACCTCGGTCCGGTCGAGAAAGTCGGCGAGCCGGCGGGACAGCGCGTCGAGCTCGGTCCGGTTGCGCGCCGACAGCACGAGCCGAGCCCGCCTACCGGCGCCCGCCGCCGGGCCGGTCGGGGCCGTCCTCCGGGCCCTCGGCGGCGGTGGGCCGAGCACCACCGCGGCGTTGGAACCACCCATGCCCACCGAGTTGACCAGCACGTAGGGCTCGTCCGGGCACCGACCGGGCTCGGTGGAGATGACGAACGGGCTCTCCGCCAGCAGTCCCGGGTCGCGTGCCTGCTCGAAGGCGGGGTGCGGGGGCAGTGCCCCGGTCCGGGCGACGTGGACCGCCTTGATGACACCGGCGATCCCGGCGGTGGGGCCGGTGTGCCCGATGTTCGACATGGCCGAGCCGAGCCGGCAGTAGCCGACGGGTCCACCGGGCGCGCCGACGGCCTCGGTCAGCGCCGCCAGTTCCACGTGGTCGCCCAGGGCGGTGGCCGTGCCGTGCGCCTCCACGTACCGCAGCCGGTCGCCGCCGATCCCGGCGACGCGCAGCGCCGCGCGTACCACCCGGGCTATCCCGGCCGGGCTGGGCGCCGTGTAGCCGATCTTGTCAGCGCCGTCGTTACCCACCGCGCTGCCATGCAGGACGGCCAGTATCTCGTCGCCGCCGGCCAGCGCGTCCGCCAACCGGCGCAGCACCACCACCCCGACCCCGGAGCCGTGGTTCGTGCCGCTGGACCGGTGGTCGAAGGAACGGCACGAGCCGTCCTCGGACAACGCGCCGCCGGGCACGTGCCGGTAGCCCAGCAGCGGTTCCTGCACCGCTGAGCCGCCGGCGAGGGCGATGTCGCACTCGCCGGCCAGCAGGCTCAGCGACGCGTAGTGCAGCGCGTACAGCGACGAGGAACAGCCCGTCTGCAGGCTCACCGCCGGCCCCCGCAGACCCAGCTTGTACGCGGTACGCGAGGGCAGGAAGTCGGCCTCGCCGCCGAGCGTGAGGTCCAGGTCGGCCACGGCCGCGGCGAGCCCGGCCTCCCGCGCCTTCGCCGCGAAGAGCGCGGCCGAGTAGTGCCCCACCCCACTGCCCGCGAACACACCCGTCGTGGGGCCGGCCGCCGTGCCGCCGTGACCGGCCCGCTCCAGCGCCTCCCAGCAGACCTCCAGGAAGACGCGGTGCTGCGGGTCGATCAGCTCGCTCTCCCGGGGCGTGTAGCCGAAGAAGTCCCCCGCGAACTCCGCCACACCCGGCAGTTGGGTACCGACCCGGACGTAGTCGTCCGCCCGCAAGGTCTCCTCGTCGACGCCGGAGGCGCGCAGCACGTCATCCGGGAGCTCGCGCATGGAGACGACGCTGTTGTCGACGTTCGCCCAGAACTGCTCCGGCGTCCACGCGTCCGGAAACCGGCAGGCGACGCCGATCACCGCGATCGCGGTCTCGTTCATACCGCGGCACCGCCTCCGACCGGCGCCGCGGCGGCCCGGCGGCTGGCCAGCAGGGACCGCTGCTCGGGCACCGCCGGTTCGGCGGGCTTCGCCGCGTCGGGGGTACCGACCAGCAGTGCCGCCTGGGCCCGCACCGTGGCGTGCTGGAACAGCTCGGACAGCTTCAGCGGCCGGGAGACCAGGGTCTGCAACTCCTCCCAGAGCATGACCAGCAGCAGCGAGTTGCCGCCCGCCTCGAGAAAGTTCACATCCAGCGGCACGCTCTCGGCCGACGTGCTGCCGAGCACCTCCGCCCAGGCCCGGCGGACCTCCGGCAGCAGATCTTCCTGCGTCCGTTCGCTGGTGTTCACTGGGACCCCCTCGTGTCGTCGGTGCCGCTGCCCGTCCTGCGGGAGCGCACGTCCTCAATCACCGCGCTGATGTCTCGTTCGCCCAGTCCGTCCCGCACCGCCGCCGTGAGACGCTGCCGCGCCGCGCCGATGACTCCGGCCGGGTCGGCGCCGGCGGACAGCGCGAGCGCCAGGTCCTTCTCGGCCAGGCCGAGGGCGAACTGCGTGGGAAAACTCTGGTTGCCGATGCGCTCCCGGATGCGTTCCACGAACGGACCCACCGCGCTTCTGGAGAGCAGTTCCAGCGTCGTGTCCGCCGGAACCCCGAGCCGGTCGCCGAGCGCGTACACCTCGGCGATGACAGCGAAAGACGCGATGTTGACCGCGTTCGCGACCAGCTTCGCCGCGGCTCCGGACCCGAGCGGCCCGAGCCGGGTGACCGGACCGAGCACCGCGAGTACCGCTTCGCAGCGCGACACGTCGGCATCCACGCCGCCCACCAGGATCTGCAACTGACCCGCCGTCGCCTGCGCGACGCTGCCGACCACCGGCGCGTCCACCAGACCGATGTCGGGTCGAAGCCGGCGGCGCAGTTCGGCGAGCGGGTCGGGTCCGATGGTCGACATCTCGATCACGACACCGCCCGGAGCGATCCCGGTCTCGGCCCCGTCGGTGCCGAACAGCACCGACGAGACCGCGGCCGCGTCCCGGACCATGGTGATGACCAGATCGGCGCCCCGGACCGCCTCCGCCGGGGTGTTCGCGGTCCGCGCTCCCGCCTCGGCCGCCACGGCACACTTCCGCGCGGTACGGTTCCAGACCGTCACCTGGTGCCCGGCCGCGACGAGCCGGCAGGCCATCGGTACGCCCATCCGGCCCTGCCCGAGCAGCGCGATGCCGATCGGTCCGTCGGTCCTCATCCGACCCGTCCCTTCTCGGCGGTGACCGCCCCGGCGAGCAGGTCCGCGACGGGGCCGCCGGAATGGGCGGTCGACTGGTGGGGCCCGTCGGGAGCCGCGGCCGCGTGCGCCGCGGCCTGGGTCCGCAGCGGCTCGCCCAGGCTCACCTCCTCGCCCGGTTCGGCATAGCGACGCGGGACGACGCCGCTGGTACGGCGGACGATGGTGATGCTGTTCTGGGTCAGCTTGTGCGGCTCCAGCAGGTTGACGATCTCGAACTCTCCCGGCCGGCTCCGTTGCTGCGCGGCGAGGTACCGCAGGAATCCCTCGCCCTCCGGGTACGTCATCAGGTAATGCATGACCATCAGACCCCCGTCCGGATTGATCAGCTCGAAGAAGTTGTCGAAGAAGTAGAGGCACTCCCAGGCGTCGACCCAGGCGAGGTCGATGGGTTCGAAGCCGGCGGGGAACCGGTCGGCACAGTCCCGCAGGTTCGCGTTCACCACCGTCACCAGGTGGTCGAGCCCGAGATCACGCAGCACCTCCAGGACGCGCCCCGACGACGACTCGGGGATCGACAGGTCGTCCACGGCGACCAGCCGGGGCGCGTACGGCGCGTGGTAGAACTCGGGCGCCAGCAGGGCGGGTGCGGTGTTCAGCCACTCCTCCGTCAGCGGGGCGTCCGCCTGGAGGTAGGGCCGGGTCTTCGCGGCGAGCGCCGGTGACTCGACCCGTACCTCCTCGGCGACCTCGGCGAGCGCCGCGGCCAGGAAGGGCGTGGTGTAGCCCATCCCGACCTCCAACACCCGCCGCGGGCGGACCAGTTTGACCAGCGTGGCGAGGAGCGGGGCCACCGTCTCCGTCCCCATCACGGGCACGTGAAGCTCGGCGACCGCCGCGCGGAACCGCTCGTCCGAGGTACTCAGGACAGCCATGTCACTCCCCGGCGGCGGAACCCTGGAGAACCGCCATCACTTCGATCTCGATCACGGCCTCCGGCAGGAACAGCCGGGAGACCTCGACCGTGGTGCTGGTCGGTGGCTGATCGGTCGGCAGGTACTTCATCCGCACCTCGGCGTACTCGGTCAACGCGCCGAGGTCGGTCAGATAGGTCCGGATGTTGACGATGTCGGCGAACGACGCGCCGTGTGCCTGGAGGATCCTGCCGATGATCTCGAAGATCCGCTCGGACTGCCCCCGCATGTCGCCGGGGGCCACGACGTTCAGGTCGTCGTCGACGGCGACCTGCCCGGACAGGATCAGGATGGCGCCGCCGCCGACCTCCAGCCGGGCGACGTGGGAGTACCGGCCCGGGGGCGGCTTCGGCACTCCGTCAGGGTTGTCGATCGTCTTGATCATTCTTTGTCTCCGTACGTCAGAGGTTGTCGATCAGGTCACGGGCACTGCGTCTGATCTGCCGGCCGCCGATGTCGAACTGATATGAGATCCCGTCCATGATCATTTCTGTGGTGCTCGCCAGAGCCGCATGGTCTGGCACGTCCCCGACCACCAGATCGAGATCGTGGGTCTGGTAGCCGCCGACCCGGACCCCGGGCCGGACGAACGCGTGATAGCCGGTCACTCCGGGCACTCCGTCGAGCGACTCCCGCCCACTGACCGCGCAGACTCGACCCGATTCGGTCGGCGCGGGTGTCGTGAACTGGAAGTAGACCCGATCGGGGTCCGCCGGCGAGAGTTCGACGCGTGCGCCGCGGGAGATCCGCATGGCGATGTCGACCAGATCGATCCCCGCGGCACGCCTCGCGAGCTCCGGGATGTACCCACCGGCACGCCCGTTCACCTCGATGATCCGGGGCCCGTCCGGGGTCAGCTTGAACTCGGTGTGCAGGATCCCCGTCCGGACGTCGAGTGCCTTGACGGCCTGGTCCGCCGAGAGCAGGACGGCCTCCCGGGTGGCCGGGTCGAGCCGGGCCGGCCAGAACTGGCCACATTCCCGGAACGGCGGCGCCAGTCGCAGCTTTCCGGTGATCGCGAGGTGGCACCGCTCGCCCTGGTGCACGACCGTCTCGACGGAGACGTAGTCACCGAACGGGGGGTCCACCTCGACGCCCCGCAGGTACTCCTCGGCGACCACCCGGCCCTCCTCGCGCAGCAGCCGGTCGAGCTGCGCACGGCCGGCCTCCCGCTCTCCGATCAGGACCGTGTTCCGGCTACTCACACCCTGTACCGGCTTCACCACGACGGGGAGGCCGAGATCGCGCACCACGGCGTCCCACTGGGCGACGTCCGACACGACCCTGGAGGCGGTGGAGTCGACGCCGGCCGAGCGCAGCCGCTCCCGCTGGGCGGCCTTGTCCGTCAGGAGCCGCACCGTCGCGGCGTCGTGGAACGGCAAACCGAGGTCGGCGGCGATGAGGGAGGCGGCCAGAAGCATCGGCTCGCTGAAGGTGACCATGCCGGTGACGTCGTGACCGCGCAGCCGAGGGATCAGGTCGACGTCCGCCAGGTCGTACACCGCGGCAGCGGCCTCCAGGAACAGTGGACGGATCCGCTGGGCGTGCTCCGACGGGCCCACGACCACGACGAGAGGGCAGCCCGGATCGGCGGCTTGGACGATCTCCGTCGGCGAGACGGCGCCCTGGTCGTAGACCACAACTATGGACACACTTCACCCCGTTAATCACACGTTCACAAGGATGCTGCATTGTGAAGACACACAGGCGGATCCTCGGATTCGAAGGAGTACCCGAACGAATCCACGGCGCGATACCCGCGCCAAGCTAACAACAAGCTGACTTCATCTCGGCTTCAGCTTGGACATCAATCCGACAACGGAGACATCTTGTAGCGTCAGTGGCGCAGGTGGCCCACGAGCACTTGGTCAGCCACTACCCGCAGCTCACCTACAGGCCACCACAGCGGGCCTGGACATCGCCCCGGGTCCGGAATCGATACAGCGAGAACGGGCTGGTCAAGCCGTTCAGCCGAGGACACAGAAAGATAACCGACGCATCGCCCCCCGAGACGTTGATCAATTTGCATCTTTAACGTACCCGACACCACTGCGACTGTCCAGCAAGAGTTCCCGACATTGGGACGGTGACGCTTCCGTCGAAGTGCAGACGCCGGTAGCAGGCCAAACAGCAAGATTCATTCCGGCGCGGATGCGACGGGGCTGGCCCGATCGACCGGGCGGAGTAAGCTTCCCGACTCCAAGCAATTTCGATCATGATCTGACAGGTCCCGGCCATGCCCTCCCGTGCCCGCCTCGCGGGTGCCCGGACGGGACACCGCGACCCGCGGCGGGCTCCTCCGGGCGACCTCGGTCGTGCTGCGAAGGGTCGACGACCGAGCGCCGTCGACGGGGTCACCGATCCACACCGTCCGAACTGGGCATACGCGGTCCAGCAGGGGTAGGCGGGCGGCGCCGGCGAGGGAGCAGACCCGGTCGCCAGCTGGTCACGCGGCCGATGCGCGCCACGGCCGGTGGGCCGCCGGGGCACCCGCCGAAGACCTCGGCGAGGTGGTGTTCGACCGCCAGGTCAGCCCCCCGGCGCCCAATGTCTCGAACCTTTCGGGACGCGTCCGGAAGATTCACGTTGGAAAATCCGGAAAAGTGGATTCAGGCGGGCTCGTCCGCACTCACGTTGACCCCTCCGACGTGGTCCTTCCGGAATGACGAAAACGACCCCGGCCCGTACGCGGTTGACGAGCTGCCGGTAGGCTGCGCATTTCCTGGCTCATCGCCGAGCGATGGTCAACGGGTCATTGGGCTACCCCGCATGTTCATCCCCGTGCTGGCGGTCCCTGCCGGCGGAGTGTTGCCTTTGGGTCGCACACCCGAATCGGACGGGATGCGGGCAGCGTCGAGGATCGCGTACGCGGCAGCCGGATCCTGGTCAGGGCCGAGGCCAGACCATTACCTGTCTTACCCGGGCCCCTCACTTCACCGGCAGCCGAGCGATTCACGTGCAATTCCCATCTGCGCGGAGACAGCTGCACACCCTCTTCGCTCAACTCGGGGTCATCCGGACGCTCCGTCAGTGGAAATGCCGGTCGGCCAGGGCCGGACCATCGCCAGATCCGACCCCCGCATCGCGCCTCCGAACGCTTCTCCGACGATGATCGAACCTTCGATGATCGAACGTACGATGACCGAACCTTCGATGGCCGAACCTTCGACGCCCCGGTGGCGGAACACGCAGAGCCAGGTCCGGCAGATGGCTGTCGGCCCGAGCCGACAGACACCGAACCGGGCCGAACCATCGCCGTCGACCGTGCCCACCGCCCATGGACGCCCAGGGCCTCGACCCGGCATGGCTCGGTGACGAGGCTTGACTGACGTCTTACGTCATACGACTATGTCCATCAATATAGATGTTGGCGTGCGTCCAACCCGGGAGGGTTGGCTTCCGGAGGAGGAGACCGACCTGTGGTACAGCGCAAACTCTCGGCCCGCCAGATAGGGACGGTCCTGGCTGCCATGGTCGTGGTCGCCGCCGGGGCCTACGTCACCACGACCGTGACGCCGGCGACCGCGGCGACCACCGCCGGCTGCGGTAAGGCCCCGGGACTGAACAGTGGCACCCACACCATCTCCAGCGGCGGCAAGAACCGCAGCTTCATCCTCCGGCTCCCCGACAGTTACGACAACACCTATCCGCACCGGCTGGCGTTCGGGTTCCACTGGTGGGGCGGCACCGCCAACGACGTCGCCTCGGGCGGGACCGACGGCTACGCCTGGGCCTACTACGGCATGCTGTCGCAGTCCAACAACACCACGATCTTCGTAGCACCACAGGGCATCAGCAACGGCTGGGCCAATTCCAACGGTGAGGATGTCACCTTCACCGACGACATGATCCGAGTGATCGAGAACGCGCTCTGCGTCGACACGACACAGCGCTTCTCGGTCGGGTTCAGCTACGGCGGTGCGATGAGCTACTCGCTGGCGTGCTCCCGCCCGACCGTGTTCCGTGCTGTCGCGGCCATCGCCGCCCCCGGGGAGATCAGTGGCTGCAGCGGCGGCACTCAGCCCGTGGCGTACCTGGGGATTCACGGAATCAACGACAACATCCAGAGCGGCCGGTCGCTACGCGACAGGTGGGTCCGGAACAACGGTTGCGCCGCGCAGAACGCCCCCGAGCCCGCACCGGGCAGCCTGACCCACATCATCACGACGTACTCGTGCCGGGCCGGCTACCCGGTGGTCTGGGCCCCGTTCGACGGCGGTCACCAGCAGGGTCCGGTGGATGGATGCGCCGGCTGTGAGAGCGGGGCGCGAAGCTGGGTCAAGCCCGAGGTGTGGCGGTTCTTCACCCGGTTCGGGTCCACCCCGCCGCCCACCAGCACGCCGCCACCATCCAGCACCCCGCCGCCCACCAGCACGCCGCCGCCCGGCCAGCAGAATGTGCTGGTCACCGGTGCCCAGTCGAACCGTTGCATCGACGTGCCGAACTCCAGCACCGGCAACGGAACCCGGGTGCAGCTGTGGGACTGTCACGGCGGCACCAACCAGCGCTGGACGCACACCGCCAACCGCACACTGACCGTCTACGGCAACAAGTGCCTGGACGCCAGCGGATCGGGCAGCAGCAACGGCACAGCCGTGATCATCTGGGACTGCCACGGCGGCGCCAACCAGCAGTGGAGCCTGAACAGCAACGGAACCATCACGGCCGCCCAATCCGGACTCTGCCTCGACGCGGTCGGCAACGGGACGGCCAACGGGACGCAACTTCACCTGTGGACCTGCCACGGCGGCGCCAACCAGCAGTGGAGTACCCGCAGCTGACCGCCCGGCAGGCGCAGAGCCTCGCGTCGCCTCTCTGTTGGCGACGAGTGAAAGGAGCAGTACGTGAAGTCAGCCTTTTCCGCCGCTCGGAGGTCGTTGCCGGCAGTTGCGGTGCTCGTCGCCGCCATGCTGCCAGCCGCGCTCGCACCTCAGCTACCGGCTTCGGCCGCCGCTCAGGAGACCTACTATGTCGCTCCGGATGGCAACGACGCCAATCCTGGAACGATCCAGGCACCATTCAGAACCGTGCAACGCGCGCGGGATGTCGTCCGTACGGTGAACGCGAGTATGTCCGGCGACATCCAGGTGTACCTGCGCGGCGGGCGCTATCCGGTGAGCAGCACGATCGAGTTCGGGCCCGGTGACTCCGGCACGAACGGCCACCGGGTCATCTACGCCGCCTACCCCGGCGAGACGCCGATCCTCGACGGCGGGGTCCAGGTGACCGGATGGAGCCAGCACAGCGGCAACATCTGGAAGGCTCCGCTCGACCGGACCAACAAACTGCGGACGCTCTACGTCAACGACAAGCGGGCGTTCATGGCCTCGAAGACCATCAACTCGGCGGGCTGCCACGGGACGTACAACATCACCGCCGGGCAGGCCGCATGGGCCTGGGAGTCGGGGTCGCAGTGCGACGGTGCCCGGTACAACTCGGCCGACTTTCCTGCCATCGCCCGCAACCAGGACGACATCGAGATCGAGACGGCGACGACCTGGACCACGGCGATCGTGGGGGTCCGCCAGGTGACCACCGACGGCGGAAGCCGGGTCGCGCTGTTCCAGCAGCCGGGCGCGGCCATCGCCCAGGGTGCGTTCAACGGCAACGCCCAGGTCAACGGCAGCCACAAGGTCATGAACGCCTACGAGTTCCTGGACGCGCCGGGCGAGTTCTTCTTCGACAAGAGCAGCCGGACCCTGTACTACTACAGAGCCAGTTCCGAGAACATGTCGACCGCGACGGTCTTCGCGCCGAACAACGTGACCACGCTGCTGCGAATCGCTGGCACGTCGACGAGCGGCCACGTCCGCGATATCACCTTCTCCGGCCTCACGGTCCAGCACTCCGACTGGAACCTTTTCAACGTGGCCGGCTCCTCGTTCAAGCAGGCGCAGCAGGGCAATCTGGGAGCGCAGGCGTACGCGAAGGGGAATTTCCACGTCTACTACTACCGCAACGTCGACGTCACTCCGGGCATGATCCAGATCCAGAACGCCGACGGCATCCTCCTGCAGCGCAACCGGATCCAGCACACCGGCGCCGACGGGATCAGCCTGGTCAACGACGTGCAGAACTCGCAGCTGATCGGCAACCACACCAACGACATCGCCGGTTCGGCCATCTCGGTGGGCCACCCGCAGCACGTCTACATCGGCGACCACACGTCGACCAATCGTGAGAAATACTCCCCGCAGGCCGAAGGACTACCGAAGAACATCGACATCAGGAACAACTACCTCTACGACAGCGCCGTCCTGTTCAACGGGCACAGCCCGATCACGGCGTACTTCGTCGACACCGTCGCGATCCAGCGCAACCGGATCGAGAAGGCCCCCTGGTCGGGCATCACGCTCGGCTGGGGCTGGTGGAACTTCGACGGGTCATCGGGCTCGATCGCACCCAACCGGCCGACCACGACGGCGAGAAACAACAACATCAGCTACAACCACATCATCGACACGGTGCAGCGGCTCAGCGACACCGCCCCCATCTACACCCTGGGCAGCCAGCCGGGGACGACGATCACCAACAACTATCTGCAGGGCGTTCCCGCCGGCCACAAGTACGGGCTTCACCCGGACGAGGGTTCGGCGTTCATGACCTTCCGCGACAACGTGCTGAGCGTGGACAAGAACATCACGTGGCTCATCAACTCCGACGACTTCGGACGCAAGCACGACCTGAGCATCACGCAGATCTACGGTCCGATCAACAAGGTCTCGAACAAGAACCTGCCAAACAGTACGATCCACGACATCCTCGTCTCCACCGACTATGTCTGGCCGGCGCCGGCGTACAGCATCGCCGCCAACTCCGGCCCGGAGGACGCGTTCCGGGACATCATCCCGGCGGCCAACCTCTCCCTGCCGAACTACGTCCTGCCGGCCAGCACGTTCGTCACCAGCCCGACCTCGTCGATCCCGATCCGCAGCACCGGCGACGCGACCCGGACGGTCTGGCTGGCCCCCGCTGGCACGACCGGCTTTGCCGCCGGCCCGACAATGACCCGGGCGGCGGGCAACGCCACCTCGATAGCCGTGCCAACGGCGCAGGGTGAGTACCGGCTCTACGTCCTCGACGCGCAGGGCAACCGGTCCGCCGAGTCGAGTTCGATCGTCCGGCAGCAGGGCACCGGCAGTGGTCCGCAGGGCGGACGGCTCGTGGGTGGACAGTCGGGCCGCTGCGTCGACGTGCCGAACTCCACCACCACCAACGGCACCCAGGTCCAGCTCTGGGACTGCTCCGGTGGCACGAACCAGCAGTGGACCTACACCGCCAGCAAGCAACTGACCGTGTACGGAACCAAGTGCCTGGACGCGAACAACGCCGGCACGACCAACGGCACCACGGTCATCATCTGGGACTGCCACGGCGGACTGAACCAGCAGTGGAACCTCAACGCCAACGGCACCGTCACGAACGTCCAGTCCGGACTCTGCCTCGACGCCAACGGTGCCGCCACCGCCAACGGCACAAAGATCATTCTCTGGTCGTGCAACGGTGGCATGAACCAGCAATGGAGCCTGCGCAACTGACCACCCCCGGGGAGCCGGACCGGACCAAGGCCCGGCCGGGCTCCCCGGGCAACTACCGTCGGTAACAAGCATGCCGACCGAACAGCCACCGTCCGGGTCGTGGCCGTGTCCCGCTCCGGGTTCTACCGCTGGGCGGCCGGCGATCCGCGGATCATGCGGCGGCGGGGATGCCGTCGGTCGGCATCCCCGCCGCGGCAAGCGGAACCGGCTCAGGGATTCTGCACCTGCCACTTCTGGTTGTCGCCGCCCCAGCAGGCCCAGAGCTGAACCTTGGACGTGCTGGTGTTCACGTCCAGGCAGAGGCCGGAGTGGACGCCGCGGATCGTGCCGTCGCCGATGACCGTCCACCGCTGGTTATCGCCGCCGTTACACGCGTACGTGCCGACGACGGTGCCGTTCGTAGTCCCCCGGTTGTACGCGTCCAGGCATCGCTGGCCCCCCAGCGCGGTGAGCTGTCCGCCGGCCGTTACGGTCCACCGCTGGGCGGCGGTGTTGCCGCACGGGTACACCTGCACCTGGATGTTCGCAGTGGTGGCGCCGGGAACGTCCAGGCACTGCCCGGTGCCCACGTTGCGTAGCAGGTTGGCTGCCGGTTCCGGCACACCGCCGTCGTCGAGGCCCCAGGCGTACCTGAGCCGGTCACGACCGCTGGCGTTGGGGGTACTCAGGGTGAGATTGCTGCCGGTGCCGTGCAGCTTCTGCATGGCGTACCAGTCGTCGCTCTGGCCGGCGGTGACCTTGCCACCCAGGCCCGGCCAGTAGATCGAGCCGATCCGCAGCTCCCGCAGCACCGTGGTGGTGGCCCGGAAGTAGCGCACGAAGTTGTCGGCGCTGGCGGCGTCGTGATAGTTCAGCCCGGTGTCCATCGGCGCGCCGAACTCGTCCATGACGGTCCGCTCGGCGCAGGAGCCGATCGCGTCCCGCAGGAACGCCACCCACTGGTCGTAGTTCTTGGCACCGCTGAAGAAGGTGTAGTGGTGCAGCGACAGGAGCGTCCCGTCGAGGCGGCGGTCGGCGCACATCGACTTGATGTCGGTGTTCAGGCCGGCGCCGCTGACGAAGACGCGGTCGCGCGGGATCGACGGACGGGCGTTGAGCCAGCTGTTGACCACGTTGGCCCAGTCGGCGGCGCTGTGCCCGGCAGGCTCGTTCATCGGCTCGAAGTAGACCAGGTCGTTGCCGCCGTACCGGGCGACAACGGTGTTCCACATGTTGTTGAAGGCGGTCATGTTGACGATCCGGCCGCCGCTGGCGGCCACGCCGTCGTCCCAGTACGACAGGACGACCTTGAACCCCTTCGCGGTGGCCGCGTCGATCGCGCCGGTGTACGCGCTCCACCAGTTCGTACCGACCGTGTAGGTGTTGATCGGCAGCCGGACCGTGTTGGCGCCCAGGTTGTCCTGGAAACCGGTGTAGATCGCATTGGCCTTGGCCAGCACCGTCGCATAGCTGTCGGAGCTGCCCAAGCCGTACAGGACCAGCGGTCCGGCATGGAAATTGTCGCCCAGCCGGGCCCAGTTGACACCGCGGAACCCGGTGGTGTCCGCGGCTGCCGGCGAGACACCGAACACGGTGACCGGCATCGCGCCGAGCGCGACCAGGGCGCAGCCGAGTACCCGCGCCAGGTACCGCCCCGAGCGGGACCGTGCCCAGCGAGATGGGGCCGAGCGGGAGCGGTCCGGCTCGGCCCGGTCCGCTGGCGTGTCCTCCGCCATCTCAGGCCCTCGCCCAGCGTTGGTTGGCGTTGCCGTGGCAGCTCCACACGATCACCCCGGTGCCGTTGGCGGTGTTGTTGCCGTTGACGTCCAGGCACAGCCCGGTCTGAGCGTTGCTGATCGTGCCGTTGCTGTTGAAGACCCACTGCTGGTTCGCGGCGCCGGTGCAGTCCCAGATCTGCGCCCGGGTACCGGCGGCGGCATTGTTCGGCACGTCCAGGCACTTGCCCATCACCTGCAGCGCCCGCCCGTTCTGGGTGAACTGCTGGTTGGCCCCACTGTGGCAGTCCCAGATGAGCATCTGGGTGCCGTTGGCCGAGCTGGCGCCGTTGACGTCCAGGCACCGGCCGGACGCCTCGTTGCGCAGCCTGTTGCCAGTCGGATTCGGGGGGTTCGTGCCGCCGTTGAGTGCGTCGAGGACCGCCGTGTACGCGGCCTTCTTGTTGCCGGCGCAGTCGAACAGCAGGGCATTGTCGCTGCCGCGCCAGGAGTCGCAGTCCCGTACCCCCCAGACGGTGATGCCGGTGCAGCGGGAGACCGCCAGGCAGGCCCGGGTGACGGTGGCGTAGATGTTGGCCTGGTTGCCTCCCTGGGTGACGTCCAGCTCGGTAATCTGCACGTCGACCCCGAGGTCGGCGAAGCGTTGCAGGTTGGCCTGGTAGTCGCCGGGGATCGAGGTGCCCAGGTGCGACTGGAACCCGACGCAGTCGATCGGTACGCCCCGGGCCTTGAAGTCCCGGACCATGTTGTAGACACCCGTCGACTTCGCGTTGATCCCGTCGGTGTTGTAGTCGTTGTAGCAGAGCTTGGCGTTCGGGTCGGCGGCGTCGGCGGCCCGGAACGCCGCCTCGATCCAGTCGTTGCCGGTGCGCTGCAGGTTCGAGTCACGCCGGCCGCCGCTACCGCCGTCGGCGAACGCCTCGTTCACCACGTCCCAGGAGTGGATCTGCCCCCGGAAGTGGGTGGCCACCTGGGTGACATGGTTGATGGCGGCGTTGCGCAGGTCACTGCCGGAGAGGTTCTGCGCCCAGCCGGGCTGCTGGGCGTGCCACAACAGGGTGTGCCCGCGTACCGTCATGCCCTGCGATCGGGCGTGGCTGACGATGCGGTCGCCGGCGCCGTAGTTGAACCCGCCCCGCTGCGGCTCGGTCGCGTCCCACTTCATCTCGTTCTCGGCGACCAGGCTGTTGAACTCACGGTTCAACACGGACATGTACGTGTTGTCGGAGAACTTGTACGTACCGACCGCGGCGCCGAAGTAGCGGCCCTTCTCTGCCGCCGAGGCACCCAAGGTGGTGGCCGCGTGGGCGGCGCCGACGGGCACCAGCACCATGCCGGCGGTCAGCAACCCGGTCGCCAGCGTCGACAGCACCGTCTTGGTCCGCCGTGATCGCTGCGGAGAACCGCTCGAACGTACGAGGTCTTTCATCTGCGTCAGCCCTTCGGAGACGAACCAGGTACGGCGTGTTAGCGCTAACATCAAGGCCCAGGCGGATGCCCAGCAAGCGGTACGGGAGGCGAGCGAACACTACACGTCGATGGACCCGAGATTGCCACAAAATTTGATGGCATTCAAGTACATCATTGCGATGCGGGATAGCAGCTGGTCAACGGGGGTAGCAGCGCACGGACGTCCCCGCCGACCAGGCCGCGAGCGTCCCGCAAGCCCGATGGCGCGATGCCTGCGACGGCGGATCCTTCATCTCAGCCCTCCTGTAGCTCGCTCGACACCCGTCGCCGACCTGCTCACACGGACTCAGCACGAAAGCAAGCGCTCCCACGTAGCGCCCACCCATCGACCTCTGAAGCCCGGCGATCAAGGCCGTCGCACGAGGAACGTCCATCCAGTACCTCTCGGCCGAGCTTCCTTGTCAAGGCCATTCAGCTGCTGCGATACAGCTCACGAGCCTCGTCGGCAACGTTGATCGTGCAGGGCCGCATCGATCCGTCCGGGCGAGTACGCGATGGTCCGACGGCGGTGCCCAGAATCCGGGGAAACCAGATGTGCCAACTATTCCGCGATGCTCCGTCCGCTTGTCCTTCCGTCGTCGCGGGACGCCCGGCCATCTCGTCTGCGAACCGGTAACCTTCGCGCACCCCAGACCCCCGTAGATCACTCTGCGTGTCCAGGGGCACAATCGAGATGTGATCGCGAGCGTGTTCTTCGATGTGGGCGAGACGATCGTCGACGAGTCCCGGGAGTACGGAACCTGGGCGGACTGGCTCGGTGTACCGCGCCACACCTTCTCCGCTGTCTTCGGGGCGGTGATCGCTCGGGGCCTCGACTACCGGGAGACGTTCCAGGTGTTCCGGCCAGGGTTCGACCTGGCCGTGGAGCGGGAGCGCCGCACGGCGGCGGGACAGCCGGAGTCGTTCACCGAGGAGGACCTGTACCCGGATGCCCGACCCTGCCTCGCCGCGCTGGGCGAGTCGGGGCTGCTGGTCGGCCTGGCCGGCAACCAGACCGCGCGGGCGGAGACGATCCTGCGTGCCCTGGACCTGCCGGTCGACGTCATCGGCACCTCGGACGGCTGGGGCGTGGAGAAGCCGTCCGCAGCGTTCTTCGAACGCGTGGTGGCCGAGGCGGGCTGCCCCGCGGGTCAGGTGCTCTACGTCGGCGACCGGTTGGACAACGACATCCGGCCAGCGCAGGAGGCGGGGATCGCGACCGCCCTGGTCCGTCGCGGCCCGTGGGGGTACATCCTCGACGACAGGACGGTCAGCGACCGCTGCCTGTTCCAGCTCGACTCGCTGGCCGAGCTGCCCGACCTCGTCCGCAAGCACAATGAGTCGGCCGGCTAACCAGGAAGAGCCGCTCGGCCGGCGGCGAGAGCGGCGATGCGTTCGTCGAGCTGGGCGCCGTGTCGGCTGTCGCCGAGTAGGGGCCGGACGGCTCGGACCCGGTCGAGGCCGGTGCCGTACCAGTCGGTGTGCAGGGCGTCGACGGCCTGGTTGAGGTAGTCGGCGGCCTGGTCGCCGTCACTACCGTGTGCGGTGGCGAGGTCGGCGAGGACGACGCTGCGCTGCTTCGCGCTGATGCCGGTGAGCCCGGCGAGCGCCTGATCGAGTTGGCCGGCGGCTTCTCGATGGTCGCCGCTGGCGAGAGCGGAGTACCCGGCGAAGGAGTGCAAGCGGCCGTTGTCGTAGAAGTCGAGCCATTCGGGCGGGGTGGAGTCGCCGTCGATCGCCCCTGCCGCCAGGTCAATGTGACGGCGGCTTGCAGCTGCCGCTCCGGCCCGCGCCTCCACCTCCGAGGCGACGCAGTGCAGCCAGGAGCGGACCATGGGGCTGACTCCGTGCCAGGTGTGTTGGATGGCTGCGTCGATCAGCGGGCGGGCGCCGGCTGGGTCGTGGCCGAATGCGGGAATGAAGGCGGTGTGGCCGAGAACAGCCGCAGCCAGGGCGTGGTCGCCGGCTTCGCGGGTGGCGGCGAGGGCGACGTCGTAGCAGCGCTCGGCGATGGCGGGCTGGCTGAGATCGAAGAAGGCGAGCCGGGCGGTGAGCAGCGCGGATTCCGCGAGGGCGCTGGCGAGGCTGGCGCGGCTGGTGCCGGTGGCTGCGCGCAGGAGCCCGATGCCGAGCTGGGTGTGGGCATAGGCGGCCTCGTAGAGCGGCCGGGCCGGGCTGGTCCAGTACAGCTCCCGCTGGCAGCGCACGATCTGCCGGTACCCGTCCGGGTCGACGGTCTTGCCGTCGGCGTGCGCGGCGTCGGGGTCGAGGGACAGCAGTGGCGCGACCAGGGGCAGCATGCTGGCGCCGACGAGGGCGCGTAGTACGGACGCGCGATCCCAGCCGTTGCCGTTGTCGTCTCCGGTGAGCATGTCCCACAACCTCCTGAACTCGTGCAGGGTTTCCGCCTCCGGGCGTACGGCCAGCTCGTCGGGGGTGAGCAGGCCGAGGTCGCTCGCTGGCTTGCCGAGGATCGCGACGAGGTGTTTGCGGTAGCGCGGGTCCGGCCACCGCTCGCCGATCTCCCAGCGTCGGACGGTGTTGGCGTTCAGCCCGGTGTCGGTCTCGCCGGCGCGGCTCATCTCACTACGGATTCGTTCGGTGATCTCCTCGTACGACCACCCGCGCTGGAGTCTCTCCCACGCGAGCCGCCGGTTCGGGGGATAGCGCCGCTCCGCCATCGGACACCTCCGGGCATCGCCAATCGACGTAGATCACGCTAGCCAGTCCGGCTACGGCTCGTCACTACCTGGTTGCGATTGGACGGGCAGTGGACGGTACCGGCCGATGGCCACAGACGGTTCGCTATTGCCGAGCCTCGAACTGTTCCGCCCGACGGCGGCTAACCGGCCAATCCGAATCGCCTATAGCTCAGGGGGTAAATCGTGGACACGTTGATCGGTCTCGACAGGACGATCTCGGGCCCGCGCCTGGTTGCGGCGGTGGTTCATGGCTCCAATGTCGTGAGGCTGTCTCCTCGCCTGCGTACTGCCATCCGGGCTGCGCGGGCGAGTGACCGGCGGGGTGCGCCCACCCGCAGCCTTGCGGTGGCGGACCCGCTGTCCCCCCGGCGGGTCCGCCACATCGGCCACGAGCGAACCGTCTCTGGCAAGCACCGCCGGCACACCCCGTACCACCGAGCCTGCACGAAGGCGGCACGGCGATGACTGTCTACCTCTCCCGCAACGCCGCCACGACGGCTACCAACGACGCCGACGGACAGGAGTGCAGGAGCCGCCGGACCGCGATCGGTCGGGCATGCGTTCCGGCGGTCGATCCTCCCCTGCTCACTCACGCCTGGCGGCTGATCTTCGAACGCAGCACGCGAAAGGAGGCGTGACGATCCATGTTCCGAGTCCTGGTGACCGGGGCGGCTGGGTTCATCGGCTCGCATCTGGTCGACGCGCTACTGGCCCGAGGCGTGACGGTGATCGGCCTGGACCGTCGCCGACTCGGCAAGCACGCCCTCGCGGACGAGAACCTCGCCGCTGCGGTCTCCAACCCGTCGTTCACGCCATGCCACCTGGACCTGGCCACCGATCAACTCGATGAGGTGGTGAAGGGCTGTGACACTGTCTTCCACCTCGCCGCCCGGCCGGGCGTCCGTCAGTCCTGGGGCAGCGACTTCCTCGACTACGCCCAGACCAATGTCCTCGGCACCCATCGACTCCTCGACGCGTGCGTCCGGCAGGGCGTAGGACGGCTGGTCTTCGCATCGTCGTCCAGCGTCTACGGCCCGACGAACCGGCCGAGCCGGGAGGGCGACCCGACCTGTCCGATCTCCCCGTACGGCGTGAGCAAGCTTGCCGCCGAGCACCTCTGCCTGGCCTACGCCCGCCGCCCCGACAGCCAACTCAGCGTCGTCGCACTCCGCTACTTCACCGTGTACGGGCCTCGACAGCGACCCGACATGGTGATCGGTCGGATCCTGTTCTCCGCATACACCGGATTTCCGATGACCCTCTTCGGCGACGGCAGTCAGCATCGTGAGTTCACCTACATCAGCGACGTCGTCACCGCGACCATCGCCGCAGCTCATCTCGACGTCCGAGCCGCAGTCGTCAACGTCGGCGGTGGCGCGAGCGTGTCCATGCGCGGCGTCATCGACGAGGCGTCGAAGGTCACCGGCCGGCAGGTACCGATCAAGGTCATGAACGCCCAGCCGGGCGATGTTCCGGCGACCGCAGCCGACCTGACCCGCGCCGGCCGGCTGCTCGGCTACTGGCCCACCGTCGGCCTGCACGAGGGACTCGCCCGGCAGTCCGCCTGGCTGATCGACCTGTCCCGCGACCGGCTCGCCACCTTCACCTCCTGAACCCCACAACGGAGCCCACCCATGATCGTTCTCACCGCCGACTCAGCCAGCGAACTCTTCACCGCCGCCTGCCAGGCCGTACTACTCAACGGTCGCGCCGCATCCCCACGCGACCACGCCACCACCGAGGTCATCGGCGCCCACCTCTGCCTGACGAATCCCCGACGACGGATCGTCCACGTACCACCAGCCCGCGTGATCAACCCGGCCTTCGCCGTTGCCGAGGCGCTCTGGATCCTCTCCGGCTCGGACGCCCCATGGATCTTCGACTACAACGACAACCTCCGCCAGTACGCCGACGACGGCGTGCTCCGCGGCGCCTACGGCCCGCGGCTGCGCCGGTGGGGCGGCCGGATCGATCAGCTCGACGCCATGGTCGACCAACTCGACGCCGTACGACGCCAACTGCACGCCGACCGGGACACCCGGCGAGCCGTGATCCAGCTCTACGACCCGTCCCGCGACCACCGGGGATACCGGGACGTGCCCTGCACTCTCGGCTACCGCTTCTTCATCCGCCAGAGCCGGCTCGTAATGCACACCAGCATGCGCAGCCAGGACCTGTGGCTCGGCTTCCCGTACGACATCTTCACCACGACCTTGATTCAGGAGCTGATGGCCGGCTGGCTCGGCGTCGATCTGGGCGAGTACCACCACCACGTCGACTCCCTGCACCTCTATGCCGACAACACCGAACCGGCCGCCGCCTGCCTGCACGGTCTGCCCGGCGACGCCGAACTGGCGCCGGTCACCGTGCCCTGGGCGGACCTCGACGCCCTTCTCCAACGCGTGATCTCCGGCGCCACCGACTCAGCAGACGGGCCGGTCTGGGACGCGTTCGGCCGGACCCTCAGCAGCTACCGATCCTGGAAGGCAGGCGACCGGGACCAGGCGCGGAAGCTGGCCGCAGCCACTCCCGGCCCGCTCGGCCAGGCCCTTTCAAGCTGGTACGACCACCTCGCCCCGGCCGTCGCCACAGCCGCGCAGGGCGCACGAGGATGAGGGCGCAACCGGACAGCCGCCACGCCGACGTCGTGCTGGGCCTGTGCGCGTACACGCACGATTCGGCCGCCGCGCTCCTGGTCAACGGACACCTGATCGGCTTCGCCGAAGAGGAGCGCCTCGACGGAGTCAAGCACAGCAAGGCATACCCAGCCAACGCCGTCGCCTGGCTCCTGGCCGAGGCCGGGCTGACCGCAGACCAGGTGACAACAGTCGCGTACAACTTCGACGGCCGCCGATACCTGTCCGCGCTCGGTCAACTGCCCGCACACCTGGCCGCCTCCGTGACGCGCGCCCGGGCGGTGCCCCGTGCTCGCAGCTTCCTCACCGTCCGCCGCCGCTACCAGGCCAGGATCCGGGACCTGTCCCGACGGTTCCCACACGCCCGACTCCGGCCGATACAGCACCATCGCGCACACGCCCTCTACGCGTTCCTCGCCGCCGGGGTGGACGACGCGGCCGTCTTGATCGTGGACAGCCTCGGCGAACTCCAGACCACCACCATCTGGCACGCCGCACAGCACGACACCCGACCCTTCCGACTCGCCCTGCACGACGCGGTCGACGACCCCTCATCGCTCGGCTACGCCTACGGCGCCGTCACCGAGCACCTGGGCTGGCGTCGAGGCGACGAGGAAGGCACGGTGATGGCACTCGCCGCGCTCGGCAACCCGGAACGCTTCCACGATCTGATGAGCCGAGCGATCCGCCTCACCCAGAGCGGCTTCACCCTCGATCCGACCCTGCTGCCGCTGCGGGTGCTCTCCAGCCGGTACGGCCGGATCACACCGGCATTCGCTGCCGCCACCTGCCCGCCCCGCCTGCCCGGCGCACCGGTCGAACTCGTGCACGCCGACCTGGCCGCCGCACTCCAGGATCGGACCGAGCAGGTGATGCTGCACCTGGCCCGGCGAGCCACCCGGCTCACCGGATCCGGCCTGCTCTGCCTCGGCGGCGGAGTGGCGATGAACTGCGTCGCCGCCGGACTCATCACCCGAGCCGGCATCGTCGACGAGGTGCACGTACCGCCCGCGCCCGGAGACTCCGGCACCGCGATCGGCGCCGCAGCAGCCGCCTGGCTCGACACCACCGGCCGGCCACCCACCGGCATGGAGCAGCGCTGCTACCTCGGCCCGGCGTACCCGAAGCTGACCCTGCACACCGAACCGCGCCCCGGCCTGGCCGCCGAGCGCCTGGACGATCCGGTCCACCACCTTGCCCAGCGGCTCGCCAGTGGGGCGATCGTCGGGGTCTTCGCCGGCCCGCTGGAGGCCGGGCCACGCGCGCTGGGCAACCGGTCCATCCTCGCCTCACCCCTCTCGCCCGGCGTCGTGGACCGGCTCAACGCCACCGTGAAGTTCCGCGAACCGTTCCGGCCGTTCGCCCCGGTCATCCTCGCTGACAAGG
Organism: Plantactinospora sp. B6F1; assembly: GCF_040120695.1. Taxonomy (NCBI): domain Bacteria; kingdom Bacillati; phylum Actinomycetota; class Actinomycetes; order Micromonosporales; family Micromonosporaceae; genus Plantactinospora; species Plantactinospora sp. B6F1. The sequence continues at coordinate 147,477 of NZ_JBEEAC010000019.1, forward strand.
CGGCCGACTACGTCCAGCTGCGTCAACCCTCGCCGTACATGTCCATCGCAGCCCCCGTCACCGACCTGACCCGCACCCGCCTACCCGCGATCGTCCACGCCAACGGCACCGCCCGGGTGCAGACCGTCACCCACGCACAGCATCCGTTACTCGCCGACGTCCTGACCGCCTTCGGCGCGATCACCGGACACCCCGTCCTGATCAACACTTCGCTGAACGTCAAGGGCAAACCAATCTGCGGTACTCCGGACATGGCGCTAGCCTGCCTCACCGCAACCGGCCTGGACGCTCTGCTCATGGAAGGCTGGTGGGTGACCAAGGGGTCTGTCAAGTTAACGGCTGATCTTGGTTGTTGAGGTGGTCAGTCGTTGGCCGGGGTGAGCCGGCCATCGAAGGCGAGCTGGAAGGCGTTCAACGGTGCCTTCCAGCGCATGGTCCACCGCCGG